>DATLUU010000673.1:0-2066 GCA_035577885.1 Verrucomicrobiia bacterium | reverse complement strand
CGGCGTCTGCCGCGTGCGCGGCATCCAGTGGGGCCCGGCGCGCCTGGGCCCGGTGCGCTACGAGCGGCGCGTGGCGTTCCACGCCGTGATCACGCGCTGGGGCGGGCTTCCGTGGCAGGAGCAGTGGGTGGTGCTGGTCGGCGCCGGCGGCGAGGTCCTCGAGCGAGTCCAGGCCGCACAGGTCCCAGAAGTGCGGCCGCGCGAGGGTCTCTACCAGCTGCCCGAGGAGCTGGAGCCCGAGGTGCGCGAGCGCTGGCTGCTCTCGGCGCGCGCCACGCTCGAAGCGCTGGCCGAAGAGCGCGAGCGCGAGTGGGCCGTGTCCGTGGGCCGCCTGCGCGACGACGAGCTGGATCGCCTGGGCTCGTTCTTCTCCGCGCGCATCGAGGAGGAAGAGGAGCGCATGCGGCGCCGCGCCGGGCACGACGAGCACGAGCTCGAGCACGGCGACGCCACGTCGCTCAAGCTCGAGTGGGAGCGGCGCGCCGCCGAGGTGCGCCAGCGCTGGGCGATGCGCACCGAGGTGCGGCTCTGGGGCATCGAGGAGTGGTCGTGGCCGGTGGCGGATCTCGAGCAGGAGCTGCGCTCGGGCGCGATGCGGGTGAAGGTCAAGGGCCCGGTGGACGTGGCGCGCGGCCGGCCGGCGCTGCCGCCCTGCCCGAGCTGCGGCAAGCCCGCGGAGATGCTGGTGCGCGCGCGCGGCACGGTCTGCTGCGCGGCGTGCGCGCCCGCTTGACGCTCGCCCGCGAGCGCCCGTAGAGTCCTCCGGCTCTCGGAACTGCGGGGTGCGTAAGGCCCCCGCCTCCCAAGTCTCGACTGGAGGCCTGCTTGTCGCTGGAATCACGCAAGAACGCGCTCGACGACCCGGGTGCGGAGCTGCTCGACCGCGCCACCGCGCTCTGGGACCGCTACGGCCGCATCGTGCTCGGCGTCGTGGTCGGGATCGCGGTCATCGGCGTCTCGGCCTACTACGTGATGAGCGGCGCGGCGCGCAAGGAGAACGCGGCTTCCGAGCGGCTCGCCGAGGCGAGCGACCTGTTCTGGCGCGCCGACTACGACCGCTCGCGGCAGATCGCGCAGGACATCGTGAAGCAGTACCCGGACACGCCGAGCGGCCTGGATGCGCTGCGCATCGCCGGTGACGACGCCTACTGGCGCGGCAACTGGAAGGACGCGGTCGCCGACTACGACGCGTACCTGAAGAAGAAGAGCAGCGGGCTGCTCGCGAACACCGTGCGCCGGAGCCTTGCCTACGCGCAGGAGAGCCTCGGCCAGTACGCGGCCGCCGCCGCCAACTTCGACCTGCTCGTGGGCCAGATCGACCGCGAGACGAGCGGCGAGATGCTCTACGCCGCCGGGCGCTGCCTGGTCGAGGACAAGAAGCCCGAAGAGGCGAAGAAGCGCTACCAGCGGATCATCGACGAGTTCCCCGACTCGAGCTTCCAGCTCCAGGCGCGGATCGAGCTCGGGAAGCTCACGCCCGTCTACGTGAACTGACGCAGGTTCTCCGAAGTATGCGTCAGTCGCGCTGGTACGCCGCGAGCACGTAGCGCCGGCCCGGCGTGGCGTAGGGGAAGAGCGCCGCGGCGCCGAGCGTGGCGCGCAGCCGATGGGCCTGCAGCGAGTCGCTGGTCGCGTGCACGAAGTCGCGCTGGAACTCGGGGGCGGTCGCGAGCCGCTCCTCCATCGGCGAGAACGGATGCAGGGGCGCGCCGGGATCGTCGCGCCCGAACAGCGTGAGGACGATGAACCGCGGCCGCTGCTCCCAGACGTGGGCGAGGTCGAAGCGCTTGTCCATGAACGTGCCCGGGCTCGTGGCGATCATGCGGTCGGTCAAGCCGGTGACGTCGACGATGCGCTGCTCGATGCAGCGATAGCCCACCTCGCCGATGTCCATGAGCACGATCGCGTCCCCGGTCGCGGATCGCGAGTGGAGCCAGTCGGCGAGCGCACCGTGACCGCTCCGCGCGCCCGCGGTCTCGGTGGCGGCACTCTCGGCGAGCCGCACGCGATCGCCCCAGTGGAACACCAGGCCCAGCGGCGCGCTCGCGAGCAGCAGCACGCTGAGC
>DATLUU010000672.1:0-8058 GCA_035577885.1 Verrucomicrobiia bacterium | reverse complement strand
ATCCGTCGCCTCGTTCGCACGCGAGCTCCTCGATCTCATCCTGCCGCAACGTTGTCCCGTGTGCGGCGTTCCCGCGGATCCGGCGCGGTTCTTCTGCGACACCTGCGAGCGCGCGCTGCCGCGGCTCGGCGTGCCGGTGTGCGCGCGCTGCCTGAGCGAGGAATCCCCGGCGGACTCGTGCATCCGCCACGCGGGCGACCGCGTGCACGCGGCGTTCGTCTACGACGAGGCGGTGGCCGCACTCGTGCACGCGATCAAGTTCGGCTCGCGCCCGAACCTGGCACGGGCGTTCGCGCCCGCGCTCGCCGCCGCTCTGCCCGCGCGCTGGCAGCGGCCGGCGCTCGTCACCGCGGTGCCCCTCCACCCCACGCGGCGACGCGAGCGCGGCTACGACCAGGCCGCGGTGATCGCCGAGGCGCTCGCCGACGCTCTCGGGGCGCCGTTCACCGGCGCGCTCCTCGAGCGCGCGCGCGCGACGCGCGCGCAGTCGAGCCTCGGCCCGCGCGAGCGCCGCCGCAACGTGCGCGGCGCGTTCCGCGTGCGCCACCCCGGCTGGGTCGCCGGCCGGCGCGTGCTCGTCGTCGACGACGTGCTCACCACGGGCGCCACGCTTGCCGAGGCCATGGCGACGCTGCGCGCGGCCGGTGCGAGCACCGCGGGCGCGGCACTCGCGTGGGCCCAGTGAGGACGCTAGAATCCCTGGTCCATGTCCCATCTGCACATCCCCGATGGCATCCTGCCGCCTGTTCTCTGGCTGGCGGGGCTGGTACTGACCGCCCTCGTGCTCGCGTGGTCGGTACCCGCCTCCGCGCGCGGCGGCCCGCGGCTCATCGCCTACCAGAGCGCGCTCGGCGGCATCATGCTCGCGGTGATGGCGCTGCCGGTGCCGATCACCGCGTTCGACTACTGCATGACGCTCGCCGGCCCGGTGGGCGTGCTGCTCGGCGCCGCGCCCGTGTTCCAGGTGAGCCTCGTGGTGACGCTGATCCTCGCCCTGCTCGGGCAGGGCGGGTTCACCGTGATCGGGTTGAACACGCTCGTCCTCGGAGGCGGCGCCATGCTGGCGCGGCCGGTCTACCTGTGGAGCGTGCGCGCGCTGGGGCCGGCGCGCGCGGTGGCGCTCGCCACGGTGGTGTCGCAGCTCGCCTCGACGGCGGGCTGGATCCTGGTGCTCCTGCTCTCGGTCCGGCTCACGCCGAACATCGCCGGAGAGCACGCGATCGCGGGGGACCTGGTCCGCGGCGTCCACACCGCCGGGGCCGCGGTCGTGCTCGCCATGCTGCTCGCCGCCGTCGCCATCGAGGCGCTGCTGGGCTATGGTCTGGCGCGGTTCCTGGCCCGCGTGCGCCCCGACCTGCTGCCGCTCCCGCATGCGTCGCGCGCGGCCGCGAGCGGCGGCCCGCCGCTCAGCGAACCCCGTCCGAGCGGCCGTTAGACGCCATGACCAACACGTTCGCACAGATCGATCACCTCGCCTGTGCCGGGGATTCCCCCTGGCACCGCGCCAGCGCGCTCACCAAGCTGCTGCTGCTGGTCACCTACGTGGCGCTCGCGGTGGTGACGCCCTCGTGGGCGGTGCTCGCGGCACTGCTCGCGACGCTGGTGGCCATGTGCGTGAGCGCCCGTGCGCCCTTGAAGCTCATGCTCGCGGCGGCGGCGACGCCGTTCTTCTTCGCGTTGATCTTCGCGCTCGCCCACGTGCGCAGCGATTGGGACGAGCCGCTGGTGCTGTTCGCGAGGCCGATGGTGGCGAGCCTGTGTGCGGTGTGGCTGGTGATCACCACGCCCTACCCGGACCTGTTCGCGCCCCTCTCGCGCATCCTGCCGCGCGGCGTCGGCGACGGGCTGTTCCTCACCTACCGCGCCGTGTTCGCGCTGTACGCGCGCGTCGAACGCATGGGCTCGACGCTGCGGCTGCGGGGCGCCATGGCGCGCCCGGTCGGACAGCGCTTCGCGCTGCTCGGGGAGGCGGTGGGCACGGTCGTGGTCTCGGGCTTCGACCGCAGCCACCGGCTCTACCAGACCATGCAGCTTCGCGGGCACTCGGGCAGGATCTGCGGCTGCCGGCACTTCCTCGAGCTGTCGCGGGACGACTTCTGGGTGTGCCTGGCGATGGCGTGGGCGGGCGTGGTGAGCGTGGTGCTCTGGCACCTGAGGGTCTCGTGAGCCACGAGCATCCGGAGCTCGAGGGCCGCAAGCCGATCGTGCACGTGTCGTGCGTGCGGCACACGTACCCCGACAAGACCAGCGTTCACCTCTGCGGCCTCGACTTCGTGGTCGGCGAGGGCGAGCGCGTGGTCGTGCTCGGCCCGAACGGCTGCGGCAAGAGCACGCTCCTCTACCACATCCTCGGCCTGCTGGCGCCCGAGGAGGGCGAGGTGCGGGTGTTCGGCGTCGATCCCTCGCGCCAGTTCTCGAAGATCCGCGAACGCGTGGGCGTGCTGCTCCAGGATGCCGACGAGCAGATCATCGCGCCCACGGTGTGGGACGACGTGTCGTTCAGCCCCCGGAACTACGGGTACGGGCGGAACGAGGTGGAGAAGAAGACCGCGCACGCGCTCGAGCGCATGGGCATCACCCACCTCCAGCACAAGGTGTGTCACTACCTCTCCGGCGGCGAGAAGAGGAAGGTGGCGCTGGCGGGAGCGCTCGTCCTGGAACCCGAGCTGCTGGTGCTGGATGAGCCGTTCGAAGGGCTCGATCCGACGTCACGCAGCGAGATGGTCGAGCTGCTGAACGGGCTGAACCGCGACCACGGCGTGTCGCTCGTGATCGCGACACACGACGTCCAGTTGGTGGCCCCGCTCGCCGACCGCGTCTACGTGCTCAAGGCCGGAGGGGAGATCGTGGCCCAGGGCCCGCCCTCGGACCTGTTCCAGGACCTGGACCTGCTGCGCACCTCGAACATCGAGCCGCCGGTGCTGGCCGAGGTGTTCCAGCGCCTCGAAGCCCTCGGCTACCCGCTCGGTCGCCCGCAGACCCCGGCCGAGGCGGCGGCGCGGCTCGTGCGCTGGATGCAGCTCGAGCGCGAGCGCTCGGCCGCGGCCGTGGCCACGGCGATCCGCGCCACGCACGCGGGGCCGGGCGCCGGCGCACCGCAGGCGCTCCCACCGAGCGCCCCGCCCGAGCAAGCCCCGCGGCCGTGACCGGCGAACTGTTCGGCGAGGGCCCGGGCGCTCCGGCGCACGGCTCGCCCCAGGAAGAGCCGGGTCCCAACTCGCCGCTTGCCGACCGCATGCGGCCGCGGAGCTTCGAGGAGCTGGTGGGCCAGCAGCACCTGGTGGAGGAGGGCAGCCCGATCGCGCTCATGCGCGACGGCAAGCATCTCTCGAGCGTGGTGCTCTGGGGACCGCCCGGTACCGGCAAGACCACGCTCGCACGGTTGATCGCGCGCACCGCGGGGGTGCCGTTCGTGCAGCTCTCGGCGGTGCTCTCGGGCGTCAAGGAGGTGAAGGAGGTGATGGAGCGCGCGGCGCAGCACCGCCGGCGCACGGGCCAGCCCACGATCCTGTTCGTGGACGAGATCCATCGCTTCAACAAGGCGCAGCAGGACGCGTTCCTCTCGCACGTCGAGCGCGGCGACATCGTGTTCATCGGCGCCACCACCGAGAACCCGAGCTTCGAGGTGATCTCGGCGCTGCTCTCGCGCGCCCGCGTGCTGGTGCTGCGTCCGCTCGATCCGGCTTCGATCCGCGCCCTCCTCGGCCGCGCGCTCTCCGACGAGCGCGGGCTCGCCGGGCGCGTGGCGGTGAGCGAGGAGGCGCTGGAGCTGCTCGCGGCGGCCGCCGACGGCGACGCGCGGCGTGCGCTCACCACGCTCGAGATCGCGGCCGCCACCGCCGAGGCGAGCGGCCGGCCGATCGGCGTGAACGAGGTGAAGGGCGCGCTGGCGAGGCGCCACCTGCGCTACGACCGTGCCGGCGAGGAGCACTACAACCTCATCTCGGCGCTCCACAAGAGCCTGCGCGACGGCGATCCCGACGCGGGTCTCTACTGGTTCGGGCGCATGGTCGCGGCGGGTGAGGACCGGCTCTACATCGCCCGGCGGCTGGTGCGCTTCGCCAGCGAGGACGTGGGGATGGCCGACCCGACCGCGCTCCACCTCGCCACCGCCGCGTTCAACGCCTACCACCAGCTCGGGAGCCCCGAGGGCGAGCTGGCGCTGGCGCAGGTCGTGGTGCACCTGGCGCTCGCTCCCAAGTCGAACGCCGTCTACCGCGCCTTCGGCGAGGTCATGGAGGAGATCGAGAAGAGCGGCTCGCTGCCGCCGCCCAAGGTGATCCTCAACGCCCCGACCCGGCTCATGAAGGACCTGGGCTATGGGGCCGGCTATGCGTACGCCCACGACGACCCCGAGGGCGCCCAGGTGCAGCAGCACCTGCCGGACGAGCTGGTGGGCAAGAAGTGGTGGCGGCCGCGCGGATGACGCCAGGCGTTCCAGCGGCGGTCCGCCCGCTGGATGCGTCCGCATAAGCTCCGCCGCTCCAGCCGGTTGAGCTGCGGCCGTTCGCGGTCCGGGGAGAAGTGGTCCCGCTCACATCTTCGCTTGCCGGAACCTGTTGCGACCACCTTGAGTGGCGATTCCCATCGCATTGCATCCTGCGAGGTGGTAGGTTGACGGCCGCAGCAGAGCGCGTTCATCGGCTTCGGTGTTCCTCGACTTGCCCCAGGGAGACCCCCAAATGAAGCGTGCGGCTACCACTCTGACTCTTTCCCTGGTCGCGCTCGCAGCCTCCGCGACCTTTGCCAGCGCAGCGCTCCGCGTCCCTCAGGTCCCGGTCATCGGCGGCGGCCTCCAGGCCTACCTGATCAGCGTCGGCGAGAGCATCAACGTCAATACCGACCAGGACGCCACGCAGGTGTGGACGCACACGATCTCCAACACCAGCACGTTCACGGTCCAGTTCCAGAGCTCGCCGAACGCGAACATCCAGCAGTTCGGGCTGTACAACGCGTCGGCCGTGATCCCGCCGCTCTTCTTCATCATGAGCGGCGCGGTGGGCCCGCTCGGGTACAGCACCGCCACGTTCAAGCCCGGGAACATCCTGGTCGTGAACCGTTTCGACGCGCTCTCGAACTTCCTCAGCACGACGACGTTCGGCGGCGTCGACCCGAATGCGTTCGGGTTCTATCTCTCGACGCCGGCCGGCACCGTGTTCACTCAGGACGGCCGCAATCCTGGCGGCCTGGCGCGCGCGATCGCGTTCCAGGGCACGGGCCAGAACCTGGGCACGTGGTGGCTGTGCTGGGACGAGCTCTCGCTAGCGGGTCCGGCCAATGCCGTCGTCGGACCGCCCAGTGGCATCGGCCCGGGCGGTGACCAGGACTTCGACGACCTGGTGGTGATGATGGAGTCGGTGAACCCGACGCCGGTGAGCAAGACCTCTTGGGGCCAGCTCAAGGCGCGCTTCCACTGATCACGCGCTGAGCTGAGCCGCACGCGAAGGGCGGTGCTCTCCGAGCACCGCCCTTCAGCTTGCTCGGGAGGGCCTCCGGCATTCGCTGGAACGCCCGCTCGAGGCATCCCGCACGAAGGTCCTTCGGTGCCGGAACCGGCATCGGTCACGACATCATCAAATCGCGCGGCGCGAGCCGTGCGTGCGGCTTTGACGGCTCATCGCATGGGGCATACTCTGACCTGTTGCCCCATGCGGACGCGGTCGCAGGGAGCGTCCCAGTCGGGTAGGAACGCCGCCCGGAGCCGGTCCGCGGCCGAGCGGCGGGAGGGTCCGCGGCGGGAGGGTCGAATGAGATCGGAAGTCGAGAACGTCATCCAGCAGCTCCGGCCGATGGTGCAGTCGGACGGCGGCGACCTGGAGCTGGTGGACGTGACCGAGGAGGGCGTGGTCACGATCCGGCTCCACGGCTCGTGCAGCGGCTGCAACAGCTCCACGACCACGCTCCGGAACGGCATCGAGCGCTACCTGCGCTACAAGCTGCCGCAGGTCACGCAGGTGCACGCCGAGTAAGCCATGCTCTACGGCTACGGGATCGTCATCGCCGGGTTCTTGGTCGGCGGCACGGTGCTCGCGGCCATCGCGTTCAATCGCGCCCGGGAATGGTGGGAGGGTCGCCGCGGACCGCGGCCCTGAGCCCCCGGGCCGAGTCTTCCTGTCCTTCGAAGGAGCCGCGACACACGTGATCACGCCGGAAGCCGTGCTCGCCGCGCTGGGCACCGTGAACGACCCCGACCTCCACCGCGACCTCGTCACCCTGGGGATGATCGAGGACGTCGCCGTGGAGGGCGACTCCGTGGCGTTCACGCTGGTGCTGACCACGTCGGCGTGCCCGCTCAAGGCCCAGATCGAGGATGACTGCCGGCGCGCGGTGATGACGATCCCGGGCGTCACCGACGTGCGCATGCACACGATCAGCCGCGTGCGGAAGCCGCGCGATCCCTCCGCCGACCGGAAGGCGCTCGAGGGCGTGGGTCCGGTGATCGCGGTGGGCTCGGGCAAGGGCGGCGTGGGGAAGAGCACGGTGGCGGCGAACCTGGCGATCGCGCTGGCGCAGACCGGGGCGCGCGTCGGGCTCCTGGACGCCGACATCTACGGCCCCAACCTGCCGCGCATGCTGGGCGTGCAGCGCCAGCCGTACCAGAAGGACGGCAAGATCATGCCGCTCGAGGCGCACGGCATCCGCTTCATGTCCATGGGACTGCTCGTCGAAGCGGGCGAGGCCGTGGTCTGGCGCGGGCCCATGCTCCACGGCGCCATCAAGTCGTTCCTCTCCGACGTCGACTGGTCGGGCTCGGACTACCTCGTCGTCGACCTGCCGCCGGGCACGGGCGACGTCCAGCTCTCGCTCATCCAGCAGACGGTGGTGACCGGCGCCGTGATCGTGACCACGCCGAGCACGGTGGCGATCGAGGACGCGGTCAAGGCCATCCGCATGTTCGACAAGCTCTCGGTGCCGGTGCTGGGCTTGATCGAGAACATGAGTTACTTCGTGTGCGACCACTGCCAGACTCGTCACGACATCTTCTCCTCGGGCGACGCCCAGGCGCGTGCGCTGGCGCTGGGGCTGCCGTTCCTCGGCGCGCTGCCGCTCGAGCCAGCGGTGCGAAAGGGCGGCGACAACGGCGCGCCCATCGTGGCCGTGGACCCCGAGTGCGAGACCTCGCGCGCGTTCCGCACCATCGCCGGGGCGCTGGCGCAGCGGATCAGCATCGCCACGATCGGCGCCTCCGTGGGAAGCCCGGTGGCATGAGCGCGCCGAACCGCATCTACGCCGATCACGCGGCGACGACGCAGCCCGATCCCGAGGTGGTGGCGGCGATGCTGCCGTGGCTCTCCGAGCGCTTCGGCAACGCCTCGAGCGTGCACTCGCGAGGCGAGGCGGCGCACGACGCGATCGAGGCAGCGCGGCTCGAGGTGGCGCGTCTCGTCGGCGCGCAGTCCGAGGAGATCGTGTTCACCGCCACCGGCAGCGAGTCCAACAACCTGGCGCTCCGTGGTGCGCTGCGCGCGGTCGAAGGCCGCAACCGGCTCGTCACCACCGCGATCGAGCACGCCTCGGTGCTCGCGCCCGCGCGCGCGCTCGGGGCCGGGGGCTTCGAGCTGACGCTCGTCCCCGTACGCCCGAACGGCGCGGTGGATGCGGAGGAGCTGGCGGCCGCACTCGGTCCCGATGTCGCGCTCGTGAGCGTGATGGCGGTCAACAACGAGACCGGCGTGATCCAGCCACTCGAGGAGCTGGGGCCGCTGGTGAAGGAGTGCGGCGCGCTGTTCCACGTCGACGCCATGCAGGCGCCGGGCAAGATCGCGATCGCCGTGGACAGCTGGCAGGCGGACCTGCTGAGCATCGCGGCGCACAAGTTCCACGGCGCGCCCGGCGCCGCGGCGCTGTTCGTGCGTCGGCGCACGCGGCTCGAGCCGCAGGTACTGGGCGGCCAGCACGAGCGCGGCCGGCGCGCGGGCACCGAGAACCTGCCCGCGCTGGTGGGCTTCGGCGTCGCCGCCGAGCGCGCCGCGCGCCTGCTGGCATCGGGCGAGCCGCGCCGCATCGCGACGCTGGGCGAGCGGTTGCTCGAGGGGCTGCTGGCCCGCGTGCCCTCGA
>DATLUU010000671.1:0-3917 GCA_035577885.1 Verrucomicrobiia bacterium | reverse complement strand
CAGCACCAGCAGCACGTTCGGCGAGCCCGCGGGTGGGTGCTTCGGCGTGAAGGGTCCCCAATCCGGCGTGGACTGCCGCTTGTCGAGCGTGATCGTTCCTTTGTATCCCGGAGGCGGAGCGGGGGTCGCGAAGCCCTGGGTGTTGGTGCCTCCACCGGGAGCCGAACAACCGGACCACGCGCACGCGGCAAGAACGAGGGCGCCGGTGACTGCTACGCTTCTCAACATGGAGGGCCTACCTCTCGCGGATGAACGCCACCATTCCGCCACCCGGTCGATTGGACCGAGGTGAAGTCAAGCCAGCAGGGGCCTAGAATAGTCTCCAGCGACGGACGGTCCAATCGCTGGAGACGAGTTCGCGCATCGAACAACTCGAGTCGCCGCGTCGGGCTTGAACTCCTTTCCCCTCGCGATGCGAAGCAGGCCGTCAAGAAGGTCTCGCCGCTTCCGTAGGGCTCGTCGTGCCGGAGCCGCGCGCCGGCTTGGCCGCTAGTTGGGCGCGCTCGTGGCCTTCTCCGTCCAGGGCTTCGCCGACGTTGGGTCGCCCGCGCTTTCGTAGTACGCCGCGATCGCTCCCGCGATCTCGCGGCTGCGGGGCGCGGTCGGCGCCGTGGTCTCGGTGTAGATGGCCCACCCGGCTTCGAGTTCGGCGATCCCCTCGCGGCCGCGTCCCTCCGCGATCAGCGCCTGCCCGAGCCGCGCCCGCGCATCGCCGACCCGCCAGTGGCGCTGGTTGATCGCCTGGAACGCGCGGACCGACTCGCGCAGCAACGGTTCGGCCTCGCCGGCGCGACCTGTGGCCAGCAGCACTTCCGCGAGCCGGACGCGCACGGTCGCGGTGCGATGGTGGTCGGGCCCGAACACGGTGGCGGACATGGCCAGCGCGGTGCGTGCGGGTGCTTCGGCCTCCTGTGGCCGGCCCGCGCAGGTGAGGGCCTTGGCGTAGTTGCCCAACGCGTTCGCCACCTCCGCGCTCGGTTCGCCATAGAGGCGACGTCGCATGGCGATGGATTCTTCGTGCAGCGGAACGGCAGCCACGCACTTGCCCTCGTCCACGAGGACGGTCGCGAGGTTGTTGATCGTGATGGGCAGGTCCTTGCTGTCCTTTCCGAGGACGCGGCGGTCGATCGCGAGCGCCTCGGTCAGAGCGCGTTCGGCGTTGGGGAGATCGCCGACATCGGCATACATGTTCCCCAGGTCGCCGAGCCAGCCGCTGTAGCGATCATTCTCCCGGCCAAACGCCTTTTCCGCGAGGGCCACGACCTCCTTCTGCGTCTGCAGCGCGCCGCGCAGGTCGCCGGACACCGCCTGCGCGGACGACAAGCGGCCGAGGGAGCCCAGCGTCAGGTTCGCGGTGTCCCCGAGCGCGGAGCGCCGGAGTGCGATGGCGCGCTTGAACAGGGGGATCGCCTGGTCGTAGCGGTCGAGACTGCTGTAGGTCTCCGCGATCGCGTGGATCACCGCAGCCTGCACCACGGGATCGTCCGCAAACGACTTCTCCCGATCGATCCGCACCGCCATGGAATCGACGACCTCGCGCACCGTGACCTCGCGTCCGTGGGACTCCTCGGGGCGGGCCTGCGCGAGCATCCCGGTGAGGAAGTTCGTGATCATCGTCGCGCGCCGCGCTTCGTTCTCGGCTCGCTGTTGCGCCCGTTTTGCGCGCACGAACCCGGCCGTCGCGAGCGCGATCCCGGCGAGCAGGGCGACGAGCACCACGGCGGCCGCAGCGACGCCGGTTCGGTGGCGGCGGATGAAGCGCGCCGCGCGATAGCGCCGGCTCGGGGGCCCCGCCTCCACGGGATCGCTGCGCAGGAGACGTTCGAGATCCGCGGCGAGATCGTTCGCGGCCTGGTAGCGGCGCGCCGCATCCTTCTCGAGCGCCTTCATGATGACCCAGCCCAGGTCGCCGTGCAGGCGTCGTTGCAGCGACCGTGGATCGGTGCCGCGATTCCGCGCGATCGCGTCGCGCTCGCCCGTCGTCTGGTAGCGGCGCGCCGGCGTCGGCGGGTCGGTATCGCGCAGCCGGCGTTGCGCCTCGGCCGGCCCCGCGTCGCGCAGGTCGGAAGAGGCGAACGGAAGCGCACCGGTGACGAGCTGGTAGAGGATCACGCCCAGCGAATAGACGTCCGAGCGCGTGTCCACCGGCGTCGCACCGCCCGCGGCCTGCTCGGGACTCATGTATTCGAGCGTCCCGATCACCGAGCCGAATGCGGTATGCATCGTCTCGATGTCGGCGGTGGCCTCCAGTGCCTTGGCGATACCGAAATCGATGATGCGCGGCCGCGCCGGCCCGTCACTCGCGGAGACCAGGATGTTCGTGGGCTTGAGATCGCGATGGATGAGCCCATGGAGGTGCGCGTGCTGAACGGCGTGGCACACCTCGACCATCAACCGGATGCGGGCATTCACGTCGAGGTGGTGGTCATCGCAGAACGCGGTGATCGGCGCCCCCTCCACCAGCTCCATGACGAAGTAGGGTGCGCCCTCGTCCGTGGCCCCGGCGTCATAGATGCGGGCGACCCCGGGGTGGTTCATGGCGGCGAGCGCGCGGCGCTCGGCATCGAAGCGGGCACGCGAACCCTCGCCCCGCAGGTCCCCGCGCACCATCTTGAGTGCGACCTCGCGGCGGAGAGGTGGCGGCTGCTCGGCGCGATACACGAGGCCCATGCCACCTTCGCCGAGGACCCCGACGATGCGGTAGGGCCCGACCTGGGTGGGGTGGGGGCGGGCGCGATCACCCAGGGAATCCGCGGCGCGCCCGATGCCAGCGGCGATGCGCGCGGTGAGCGCGTCGAGCGATGTCGCTTCCGCCTCGGCGAGCAGCGCCCGGGCCTCGGCGAGGAGCCCGGCGTCGCCGGCGCAGGCGTGCTCGACGAACGCGGAGCGCTCGTGCGTCGGCCGCTGCAGGGCGTCGCCCACGAGCTCGACCAGACGCCGGAAATCGGGGGTCACCGTCACTCCCTGCCGAGCTCGCGCTGCAGCCACACACGCGCCACCGCCCAGTCCTTCGCGACCTTGCGCCGCGAGATCCCGAGCGTGTCGGCGGCCTCGTCGAGCGTGAGCCCGGCGAAGAAGCGCAGCTCGACGAGACGCGCGAGATCGGGGTCGTTCGCGGCAAGCTTCTCGAGCGCGTCGTGCAGGTCGAGGACGTCGGCGACGCCGGGGACCTCTTCGCCGAGGCCCGTGGTGAGCGTCACCTTCTCCTGATCCCCTCCGCGCTTTCCCGCGGACCGTCGGCGCGCGTGATCCACGAGCACCTGCCGCATCGCGCGGGCGGCAGTCCCGAAGAAGTGGCGGCGCGACTCCCAGCGCACCCCCCGGCCGTCCACCAGCCGCAGGTAGGCCTCGTGGACCAGTGCGGTGGGCTGCAGTGTGTGGTCAGCGCGCTCGTGGCGCAGCTTTCCGCGCGCGAGCTGCCTCAGCTCGTCGTACACGACGGCGAGCAGCTCCTGACCCTGCTGGGGGTCGGAGAGGTCGAGACCCTTGAGGATCTGCGTGACCCGGCGACGGGTCTCCTCCATGTCGCTCCTCCGGGGAACGACTGCGGCCTAGAGGATCGGCGGCGCTGCTAACCCGCTTTCCCACGACAGCTTACCAGTTGCGGTGCACTGCAGGCCCCGTTTTTTCGCATGACCGGGTGTGGGAGGCCGGCCTGGCTTCCCGAAACAACGAGGAGGAGGTCATGCAGGTCCGCGCCATTCTCTCGGCTCTCGTGTTGTGCACTCTCGCCGGCGTTCTCGCCTCGTGCGCGAAGAATCCCACCGCACCGGTGACGCCTCCCGGCAACGAACAGAATCCGCCCGCGGGTTTCCCCCCGATCCCCTACCCCCCGGACGTCCATACCGACACGCCGGACTCGTCAGAGGTCTATACGGCCATCGTGCCCATCGCGGGCAACGGAGTCGATTTCGCGC
>DATLUU010000670.1:0-10530 GCA_035577885.1 Verrucomicrobiia bacterium | reverse complement strand
GCGATCAGCCCCAGCAGCATCTTGAGCGACGTGGTCTTGCCGGCGCCGTTCGGACCCAGGAACCCGAACACCTCGGCGCGCCCGACCGCGATCGAGAGGTCGGCCACCGCGAGCTTCTCGCCGAAGCGCCGCCGCAGCCGCTGGGTCTCGATGACGTTCGTGCTCGTCACTTCGCGTGCGCCTCCATCGTGAGAAAAAGCCGAACGGGCGGGAGCCTACCTCTCCCGCCCGCCCGGGTCGCGCCGGTCGATGCTCAGCGCAGCGTCTGCGCCAGGTCGAGGAGCTGGTCGCCCGGCAGGTTGCTCTGCACCGCCAGCACGCGGTCGCCCTCGGTCCACATCACCACCGCGCCGGTGCGGTGGCGCTTGCCGCTCGCGTCCGGCTCCTCGCAACGGATGAAGAGGCCGGGATGGCCGTTCACGTGCACCTGCCGGAACGACTCCGCCGTCGTCGGCACCGGCACCACCAGCGTGCTCCTCCAGTCGATGCTGCCGGCCACCTTGCGCGCCTCGTCGGCGGTGAGCCCGAGGATGCGCAGCCCGATCTCGCCCAACTGCCTCAAGTCGGTGCCCGCCGGCAGCCCCACCTCCGGGCTGTGGGCTTCGACCAGCGTCATGCGGCTCTTGTCGCTCGCGTACTCCTGCTGGACGACCGGCGACATGTGGACGGTGACCTTCTGTCCATCCAGCTGCTCCGGCACGCGCACGTCGGTGAGCCCGAGCAGCTCGATCACCTTCTTGAGCTTCTCGGTCCGCACCGTGAACCGTGCGGCGCCTTCGCCCTGGACGCTGGCCTTGGAGAAGCGCATGTCGTTCGGCAGCGGCCCGTGCGGCTGCTTCAAGCCCGGCAGGCCCGCGGCGTTGCCGGCGAGGTCGGCCGAGGGGTAGTCGACCGGCTTGCCCGGCTCCTGCAGCACCTCCTGCTGGTCCAGCACCATCGTCGCCGGATCCTGGCCGAGCTGGTCGTGCAGCGCGTGGAGCTGGTCCAGCCGTGCCTGGTCGACCTCGATCGGAGCGAACGAGTGCACGCGGAAGAGGTCGAGCGCGTTCTGCGCCGCCACGCGCACGGCGGGCACGGTGAACAGAAACGCCACGAGCGCGATGCCGGCGGCGGTCGCGAGCGCGGGGGCAAAGCGGAAGCCGCGTGCGGGCGCGTCGTCCTCGACGGCGCGCAGCCGCTCGCGCAGCGCGCGGGCGAAGCCGGGATCCGGCTCGCGGCGCAGGTCGTGCAGCGTCTTCTCGTCCATCTTTCTAGACTCCTTCATCCCAGCCGGCGCGCAGCTTCTGGACTGTGCGGTGGAGCAGCGTGCCGACGTTGGTCTCGGTGAGCTTCATCTGCTTCGCGATGGCGCGGTTCGTGAGATCCGCGCCGTACTTCAGAGCCACCAGCTCCCGGTCGCGATCCGGCAGCTGGCCCAGCAACTTCAACAGGCGTTCCAGGTTCTCGCGTCGCTCGACCTGCGCTTGCGGGTCGTCGCCGCTCGCCACGAGGCCTGCCGCTTCCAGCGGGGCGTGCTCGCGCCGGCGCCGGTAGTGGTCGATGGCCACGTTGCGTGCGATGGACATGAGCCACGTCGAGAACGCCGCCAGGTCCCGCCGGTAGCGGTTCCGCGCCGCCCACGCCTTCTCGAACGTGAGCGACGTCAGGTCTTCGGCCACGGCGCCGTGGCCGACCCGATAGCGGAAGTAGTTGTAGACACGCGGCAGCTGGTCCGCGTACAGCGCGTCCCAGTCCGCCTCCCGGGCCGGGTCCAGCGCCCAGATCCGTCCGAACACCACGTCACCGATGGCCATCGTCGGGGGAATGTACGCCCCGGGGCGAGGGGTATCACGGGGGACATCACCCACCCGGCCGCGCTCGCACGGCCGCCGCGAAAGACAGGCGAAGCGCGCTCGGCCTGTCGTGCATACAGTTGCCGCGCATCGGGATAAGCGGCCCGGGCGTTTCCGCTATACTGCTCGGCCGTCCTCTCGACCCCCTCCGGAGCCAACCGTGCCGCGTTTCTACATCACCACGGCCATCGACTACGTCAATGGCCGGCCCCACCTGGGCCATGCCTACGAGAAGGTCCTCGCCGACGCCATCGCGCGCCGGCATCGCCAGAAGGGCGACCAGACCTACTACCTCACGGGCACGGACGAGCACGGCCAGAAGATCGCCAAGGCCGCCGCGGCCGCGGGCAAGACGCCGGCCGCGTTCGTGGACGAGCTGTCACAGACGTTCATCACCGCGTGGAAGGCGCTGGACGTCAGCTACGACCAGTTCTTCCGCACCACCGACCCCAAGCACCGGCTCGCTGTTCAGGAGTTGTTCCGGCGGCTGAACGATGCCCTGAGCCCCAGGACCGGGCAGCGCGTGCTCTACGAGGAGGCCTACGAGGGCCTCTACTGCGAAGGCTGCGAGAGCTTCAAGACCGAGAAGGACCTCGACGAAGAGGGCCGCTGTCTCGAGCACAAGGTGAAGCCCATCGAGGTCAAGGAGACCAACTTCTTCTTCCGCCTCTCGGAATACGACGAGGCGCTCTTGAAGCACATCGAGAGCCATCCCGACTTCATCTGGCCCGAGTACCGCCGCAACGAGGTGGTGAACGTCATCAAGGGCGGGCTCCAGGACATCAGCGTCTCGCGACCGAACCTCGCCTGGGGCGTGCCGCTCCCGGAGGAGATCGAGGGCGGCGAGGGGCACGTCGCGTACGTGTGGCCCGATGCGCTCTTGAACTACCTCTCCGCGCTGGGCTGGCCCGAGCGCAAGTACTCGCTGTGGTGGCTGGCGAAGAGCAAGGACGTGGGCGGTCCGGGGGCCACGCGCCAGGACGAGTTCCAGGACCTGGAGGGCCAGGGCCGCCCGGGCGCCGCATGGGCGGGAACGAAGGACGCCTACTGCACGAACGCGTTCCACCTGATCGGCAAGGACATCAGCCGCTTCCACTGCATCCTGTGGCCGGCGCTGCTGCTCGCGGCCGGCGTGCCGCTGCCGCGGCAGGTCTACGTGCACGGCTTCATCTACGCCAAGGGCGAGCGGCTCTCGAAGTCGCTCGGCAACATCGTCGACCCGGTGGAGCTGGCGCAGACGTTCGGCGCCGACGCGCTGCGTTTCTACCTCCTGGACTCGTTCCCCACCGGCCGCGACGGCGAGTTCACGCTCGAGCAGTTCGTGGAGCACGTGAACACGCACCTGGCGAACAAGCTCGGCAATCTCGCGAGCCGCACGGTGACGCTGGTGCACAAGTACTTCGAGGGCAAGGTCCCGGCGGAGTGGAACCCCGAAGCGCTCGTCACCGACGAGGCGAAGGCGGGCTTCGGCGCGCTGCTCGCCACCGCGGCCACCACCGCGACCGAGTCGCCCAAGGCGTGGGAGGAGCTGCGCATCAACGAGGCGCTGGACCACGTCTGGAACGTGGTCGAGCGCGCGAACGAGTTCGTGGACCGCACCAAGCCGTGGGAGATCGGCAAGTCGCCCGAGCGGCGCCAGGAGCTGGCCACGGTGCTGAACGCGCTCCTCGAGACGCTGCGGCTGGTCGCCATCTGGACCTGGCCGGTGCTGCCGAGGAAATCCGAGGCGCTGTGGGACACGCTGTCGCTGCCGGGCACGCCCGCGCTCCAGAAGGACGTCGAGGCGCAGCCGCGCTTCGGTGCCGGGGACGGCCGCACGCTCGGCGCGGCGGAGATCCTGTTCCCGCGCATCGACCTCAAGGTCGTGGCCGGGGCTACTCCTCCGACTCGTTGAGCTGGCGCGCGGTCATGAGGTGGCGGAGCGCCTCCTGGCGGCGGCCGAGGGATTCGAGCAGGAGCCCGAGATTGCAGTGCGCGTCCGCGAAGTCGGGGTCGCGCACGATCGCCTGGCGGTAGGCGAGCACGGCCTCCTCCTTCCGGCCCACCTCTTCGAACAACACGCCGAGGTTGAAGTGGGGCGTGGGGTCGTCGGGATCGAGCTTCACCGCCTGGCGATAGTGCGGCTCGGCGCGCCCGCGCTCGCCCGCCACGTGCAGCACGCGGCCCAGGTTCACGTGCGCGTCGGCCATGAGCGGGTCGAGCGCCAGCGCGTGCTCGTAGGCGTCGCGCGCACGGTCGGGCGCACTCGTCTCCAGCTCGCAGCCGATCTCGTACCACTCTTCCGCGGAGAGCCGCCGTTCCGCCGCGGGCGCGGCATCCCCGGGCGCATCGGCGACGACCGCCAGATCCGCCCGGGTCGCGTTCCGCCGCCGCCCCGAGGCGGGAAGGTCGGCCGCGCGCTCGACCAACTCGCTGGTCTCGAAGTTCAGGAGCACCTGGCCCGAGTCCGGCCGCCAGCTGCCGCTGCCGTCGGTGGCGACGATCTCGTCGCCATCGGCGTGCACGGTGATGCTCGTGAGCGGCTCCGCCGCGAGCTGCTCGCGGAGCGAAGCCCACATGCGCCGGATGCGGCGCATGGGCACGCCGGCTTCCACCAGGCCGCGCGTGGTGCGCAGCAGCAGCAGGTCCTGGAAACCGAACGACAGCGGTCCGATCGGCCCGCGCTGCGGCGCCAGGAACCCGGCGCGAGCGAGCGCGCGCAGCCGCGCCGCGGGCACCTCGAGGATCCGCGCCGTCTCGCTGAGCGAGAAGCGACGTCCCGCATCGAGCGGCGTGATCCCGGTGCCCACTTCCATCGCGTTCTCCGTCAGCGCTTGCCGCCCGAGGCCTTCTTGGGAGCCGCCTCGGCTGCCTTGGCCCGCGCACGCGCGGCCGGCTTCTTCTCCATCGCCTTGCCGTCGGCGCCATCGGCGGACTTCTCGGCCGAGCCGCCGCGCTTGCCGAGGCTCTGCTTGAGAGCATCCATCAGGTCGATCACCTGTGCGCGCTGCGCCTGCGGGGCCAGCGACGTGACCTGCTTGCCCTCGACCTTCTGCTCCACCGCCTCGAGCACCCGCGTGCGGTACTCGTCGGCGTATTGCTCGGGCTTGAACTTGTCGGTCGCCAGCTCGTTCACGAGCCGCTGCGCCAGCTCCATCTCGCCCGGCTTCAGCTTGGCGTTCTCGCCCTTGTCCACCTCGCTGAAGTCGCGGATCTCGTCGGCAAAGTACATGGTGTGCAGCATGAGGCCGTTGTTCGCGGCCCGGATCAGCACCAGGTTCTCCTTGCCCCGCATCACGTACTTGGCGAGCGCGACGCGGTTGGATTGCTTCATGGTGTCCGCGAGCAGCCGGTACGCCTTCTCGCCGCCCTTGTCGGGCCCGATGTAGTACGCCTTCTCGAAGTAGATCGGGTCCACCTGGTCGAGCGGCACGAACTCGGCGATGTCGATCATGCGCGACGCTTCGCCCTCGAGCGTCTTCAACTCGTCGTCCGTGAACTGCACGTACTGGTCCTTGCTGAACTCGTAGCCCTTGACCAGCGCGCTCCGGTCCACGACCTCGTTGCAGGTGGGGCAGATCAGCTGCTGCTTGACCCGGCCGCCGCACTTGGGGTGGATCTGGTTGAAGGACACGCCGCCGGCGGACGCGGCGGTGAACATCTTGATCGGGATCGAGACCAGGCCGAACGAGATATTGGCCGACCCGATGGAGTGTGCAGGCATGATTCCCTCCCTCGCAGTGAGGTGGTGGTCATCGAGGCTAGCACCGTGATTAACTGCCCTCAATATCACGGTTCATCGGCCTGACCCTTCAGGAACGTCATCGCAGAACATGCCTGCCCGACGCGGTTCTTCCGCCGCCAAACGCTCCGCGCGCAAGCGCGGACCTGCGAGTGCCACGCCGCCTGCCGAGCCGGCTGCTCCCTCCCCGCTCGAGGCGTACCGCAAGAAGCGCGACCCCGAGCGCACGACCGAGCCGTTCGGTGGCGCGATCGCCGCCACGCCCACACCGGCGCCGAGCCCCGCCCCGAGCGCGGGGCCCGTGCTGCGCTTCATCGTGCAGGAGCACTGGGCGCGCAACCTGCACTTCGATCTTCGCCTCGAGCTGGACGGCGTCTTGAAGAGCTGGGCGGTGCCGAAGGGCCCGTCGGTGCGTGCCGAAGAGAAGCGGCTCGCGGTGCACGTGGAAGACCACCCGCTCGAGTACGCGAACTTCGAGGGCGTGATCCCCTCCGGCAACTACGGCGCGGGCTCGGTGATCGTGTGGGACCGTGGCACGTACCGCTCGTTCAAGCCGGAGTCGGTGCGCGAGCTCTACGAGCGCGGACTGATCGAGATCGAGCTGTTCGGGCACAAGCTCGGTGGCCGCTGGACGCTGGTGCGCACGCGGAGCCAGAAGGACTGGCTGCTGCTCAAGAAGAAGGATGCGGCCGCCGCGGACGTGGACGCCATCGAGCGCTGGCCACGCTCGGTGATCACCGGCCTCACGGTGCAGGAGATGAAGGACGCGAACGCCTGGCTCGCCGCCCTGCGCGCGCACGTCGAGGCGAAGAAGGCGCCGCGTGGCGAAGTGCGCGGGGCGCAGGTGAAGCACATGCTCGCCACGCTCACCGAGCAGCCGTTCACGCGCCCGGGCTGGCTGTTCGAGATCAAGTACGACGGCGTGCGCGTGATCGCCGAGCGCCGCGGTGACGAGGTGAAGATGTTCGGCCGCAGCGGCGAAGACATCACCGCGCGCTATCCCGAGATCGCCGGTGCCATCGGAGCCCTCGCGGTGCCGAACCTCGTCCTGGATGGCGAGATCATCGCCTTCGACGACTCCGGGCGCCCGAGCTTCGGCCGCCTGCAGAAGCGCATGCTGCTCAGCAAGCCCCGCGACATCGCCACGGTGATGGCGCGCGTGCCGGTGCGCGCCGTGTTCTTCGACTGCCTGGCGCTCGAAGGCCACGACCTCCGCCGGCTGCCGCTCACCGAGCGCAAGGACTTCCTCGCGCGCGCGCTCCCGCCCGCGGGCATCGTCCAGGCGGCGGACCACATCGAGGAACAGGGCGAGGCCTTCTACGAAGCAGCCTCGGAGATGGGCCTCGAGGGCATCATCGGCAAGCGCGCCGACAGCACGTACACGGGCCGCCGCTCGCCCGAGTGGGTGAAGCTCAAGTGCCAGCGCCGGCAGGAGTTCGTGATCGGCGGCTGGACCGATCCGCGCGGCAGCGGCCGGCACTTCGGCGCGCTCCACGTGGGCGTGTTCGAAGACGGCAAGCTCCGGCACGTGACGCGTGTCGGGAGCGGCTTCGACGATGCGTTCCAGGACAAGCTCTGGCCGACGCTCCAGTCGCTCGCGCGCAAGGACTCGCCGTTCGGCGATACCGGCCCGAACACGCGCGCCGACCACTGGGTGGAGCCGCGCCTCGTCTGCGAGGTGCGCTTCACCGAGTGGACCTCCGACGGCGGCTTGCGGCATCCCATCTTCCTCGGCATGCGTGACGACAAGAAGGCGGAAGACGTCCACCGCGAGGACGCGCGCGTCGCGGAGGTGGACGATCCGCCGGAGATGGTGGCGGCCGATACCGGCGAGGACACTCCTGCGGCGGACCCGCCGCCGCGCGCCGCGGCCTCGGCCCGCGCCCCTGCCGAGCGCATCGTCCGCCTCAGCAACCTGAAGAAGGTGTTCTGGCCCGACGACGGCTACACGAAGGCCGACCTGATCGGCTACTACGAGACCATCGCGCCGGTCATGCTCACCTACCTGCGCGATCGCCCCATCGTGCTCACGCGCTACCCCGACGGCATCAAGGGCAAGTCGTTCTTCCAGAAGGACGCGCCCGTGTTCGTGCCGGACTGGGTGCGCACCGAGACCGTGTATTCGAAAGACTCCGAGCGCGACATCAAGTTCTTCGTCCTGGACGACGTCGAGTCGCTCCGCTACGTGGCGAACATGGGCACGATCCCGATCCACATGTGGAGCGCGCGATCGGGCTCGCTCGAGCAGCCGGACTGGCTGGTGCTCGACCTGGATCCCAAGGGCGCTCCGTTCAGCGACGTGATCCGCGTCGCCCAGACGCTGCGGGGGATCCTCGAGGACCTGGAGCTGCCGAGTCATCCCAAGACCTCGGGCGCCACCGGCATCCACGTCCTGATCCCCCTGGGCCGGCGCTACACGCACGCCGAGTCCAAGACGTTCGCGCGGCTGCTGGCGACGCTCGTGCAGCACGAGTTGCCGGAGATCTCCACGCTGGCGCGGCCGCTGCACGCGCGCGGCGGCAAGGTCTACGTGGACTGGGGACAGAATGGACACGGCAACACGATCGTCGCACCGTACTCGCTGCGGCCGCTGCCCGGCGCGCCGGCGTCGTGCCCGCTGCGCTGGAGCGAGGTGAACGGCAAGCTCGACCCTGCGAAGTTCACGCTCAAGACATTGCCGAAGCGCTTCGAGAAGATGGAAGATCCGCTCGCCGCCGTGCTCGGCCCCGGCATCGACATGGCCACGGCGATCGCCGCCATCGAGACGCGCATGCAGCGAGGGGACGCCACGTGACGACTGAAGCCAGCGAGCGGCGCCTCCCGGTGTCGACGAGCGTCGAGGTCTCGGCGCTGCTCACCTCGCCCGCGAGCCCGCGTGCGCTCTACGTGCTCGCCCACGGCGCCGGCGCGGGGATGCGGCACCGGTTCCTGGAGACGATGGCGCAGCGCCTCGCCGCGCGCGGCATCGCCACGCTGCGCTACCAGTTCCCGTACACGGAGCAGGGCTCGCGGCGCATCGATCCCGAGCCGCTGCTGCTCGACACCGTGCGCGCCGCGGTGGCGATGGGGCGTGAGGAGGCGGGCGGCGTGCCGCTCCTCGCCGGCGGCAAGTCCATGGGCGGCCGCATGACGTCGCGCGCCGCGGCGGTGGAGGCGCTCGAAGGCGTGGCGGGCCTGGTGTTCCTCGGCTTCCCGCTCCACCCCGCCGGGCGCCCGGGCGTCTCGCGCGCGGAGCATCTACACCAGGTCGCCCTGCCGATGCTGTTCCTCCAGGGCACGCGCGACACGCTCGCCGAGCTGGACCTGCTGCGGCCGGTCGTGGAGAAGCTCGGGCCCCGTGCCACGCTCCGGATCGTGGAGCACGCCGACCACATGTTCCACGTGTTGAAGAAGAGCGGGCGCAGCGACGAGCAGGTGCTGGACGAGCTCGCCGACACGGTCGCGGCGTGGAGCGGGGAACTCGGGAGCGCGCGCGCGTGAGCGCCCGCGCCTGGCTCGGCACCAGCGGCTACTCGTTCGACGAGTGGAAGGGCAACTTCTACCCGGAGAAGCTGGCGTCCAAGGACATGCTGCGCTTCTACGCCGAGCGGCTGGAGACGGTGGAGATCAACAACACGTTCTACCGCATGCCGACCGAGCCGTTGATCCAGGGCTGGTTGGACCAGGTCCCCGAGGGTTTCCGCTTCGCGATCAAGGCGCCGCAGCGCATCACGCACATGCGGCGGCTGAACGACTGCGCGGAGTCGGTGACGCGCCTCGTCAGTGTCATCACCGCGCTCGGACCCCGGCTGGGCCCGCTCCTCTACCAGCTCCCGCCCAATTTCAAGAAGGACCTGCCACGGCTCACCGCGTTCCTCGACGGCGTGCCGAGCCCGGGCCGCGTGGCGTTCGAGTTCCGCAACAAGACGTGGTTCGACGACGAGGTGTTCGACACGCTCAGGAAGCACAAGGTGGCGCTGGTCGTCTCCGACACCGGCGAGGAGCCGGTGGCGCCGCTCGTCCCCACTGCCGACTGGGGCTACCTGCGGCTGCGGCGGGAGGAGTTCGACGACCAGACGCTCGGCGAGTGGGCACAGCGCATCCGCGAGCAGCCGTGGAGCGACGCGTTCGTGTTCGTGAAGCACGAGGAAGAGGGCAAGGGCCCGAAGTTCGCCGCGCGACTCAAGGAGCTCTACGCCGCGTGAAGCTCGACGCCGACACCCTCAGGCTCTCGGCCACCGATCTCGCCAACCACCTCGCCTGCCGGCATGTCACGGCGCTGGACCGCGGCGCGGCCGAGGGCCGCTGGAAGCCGCCCCACTGGTTCCGCCCCGAGGCGGACGTGCTGCGCCAGCGCGGCCTCGAGCACGAGCGCGCCTACCTCGCGCACCTCGAGCGCAAGGGCGTCGCGATCACGCGCCTGCCCGAGCTGGCGCCAGCGGCCGAAGCGCTCGCCCAGACGCTCGACGCGATGCGCTCGGGCGCGCAGGCGATCGCGCAGGCGACGCTGGCGAGCGGCCGCTGGTTCGGCCGCGCCGACCTGCTGCTGCGCGTCGACGGCAGGAGCCAGCTCGGCGAATGGCACTACGAGCCGCTCGACACCAAGCTCGCGCGTGAGACGCGCGGCGGCGCGATCCTCCAGCTCTGCCTCTACGCGGAGCTGCTCGAGGACACGCAGGGCGTGTTGCCGGAGCGCATGTACGTGGTGCCACGGCTCCCCGAGCTCGCGGCTGAGTGCTATCGCGTCGCCGACTACCTCGCGTATCACCGGCTGGTCCGGCGCCGGCTCGAGGCAGCGGCCGACGAGACCGATGGCGCGACGACCTATCCCGAACCGGTCCCGCACTGCGAGATCTGTCGCTGGTTCCCGCGTTGCGACCAGCAGCGCCGCGGCGACGATCACCTGAGCTTCGTCGCCGGCTTGTCGAGGCTGCAGATGCGCGAGCTGCAAGCGCGTGACATCGCCACGCTCGCGAAGCTCGCCGCGGAACAGGTGCC
>DATLUU010000669.1:0-4836 GCA_035577885.1 Verrucomicrobiia bacterium | reverse complement strand
TGCTGCACGCGCTGTTCGGCATCAACGTGCCGCCGGCGCCGCGCAACGACCTCGTCGCCGTGTTCGCGACCGGCGTTCCGGGGCTGAACCAGCCGGCGAACGTGGCGCCGGGCGAGATGCTGCGCCTCAACATGAGCATCCCGCCGGCGAAGAAGCCGAGCCGGTTCGGCGTGCTCGCCGGTGACGTCGCCGGCTTTCCCAACGGCCGCCGGCTGGCGGACGACGTGGTGGACATCGAGCTGCGCGTGGTCGCGGGCGTGCTGGTGCCCGGCTTCGACGTGGCGCCGAACAACCAGCTGGGCGACGGCGTGGACGCCAACGACAAGCCGTTCCTCCCCTATTTCCCGTACGTCGCGCAGCCGCAGGACCCGCGCGACCACGAGCACCACGAGACCTACGGCCATCGGCACTGGTCCGGTGACGACGATCTCGGCGCTACGGCCGACCCCGCGGCGCTGTCTGCCTCGAGCTCCGGCACGCCAGCGCTGGCGCTGTCGTCGGCGAATCCCGGGCGCGGCGCCGTGCTCCAGTACACGCTGCCGGCGGACGGCCAGGTGACGCTGGCGATCTTCGACGCGCAGGGCCGCGTGGTGCGCACGCTCATCCACCAGGACGCCGCCGCGGGCACGTTCCGCGCGAGCTGGGACGGGCTCGACGACGCGGGTCGCTCGCTCCCGCGCGGGCTCTTCTTCGCCCGGCTCACCGCGGCGGGCGGGGCCGCGGAGACGAAGAAGCTCGTGCTCGAGTAGTCCGCACTGCCGCACCACGAGTCACCCGGGGCCCGGTTCGCGGGCCCCGGGTGCTTCTTTCTCCTGACGGTGTGAACCCGCGGCCCCAGGCGACCGATAAGCCACAGGATCGGTGAAGCCGACGCCGAAGCCTCGGATCCAGGAGGGAGCCCGAGATGGGCCCTGCGCGCGCCGGAACCCACAATATCTCGGAGATCCTGATCGCCGCGGGCGTGGTGACCGAGGAGCACGTCGCCGCAGCGCTCGCGCACCAGGGAAGAACCGGCCAGAGGATCGGCGAAGCGCTGGTGGAGTTGGGCTCGGCGACCGAGAACGACATCGGCTGGGCGCTCGCCCGCCAGTTCGGCTACACGTTCCTGGACCTGAGCCCCGAAGCCCTGGACACCGAGCTCGTCGCCAGCTTCCCGGAAGGGCTGCTGCGCCGACTGCTGGTGGTGCCGCTCGTGCGCACGGAGTCCTCGCTCTCGGCGGGTTTCGGGGACCCCACCGACCACGCGGCGGTCGCGGAGCTGGAACGCGTTTCCGGGATGAGGATCGAGCCCTACGTGGTGGCTCCGTCCAAGCTGCTGCAGGCGCTCGAGCGCCTGGAGGGCGCGCGCCATGACGGACACCGCCGGGCGTCGTCGCCGCTGGTGGCGCACCGCGGCTCGGTGTCGCGCGAGCGCTCGGGCGAGCCGCTGCTCGCCGGCCACCTGCGTCGCGCGCTGCACCTGGGCGCGAGCGAGATCCACTTCCTCCCCGTGGGCGAGGAGATGCGCGTGTACCACCGCGTCGGCTCGCGGCTGGTGGGCGCGGGCTCGGGCCCCGCGAGCCTGATCGATCTGCTGCTCGCCCGGTTGGAGGCGCTGGGTGGACCGGCGCTCCAGGGCGAGTTGAGGCACGCACGCGGCCGTGCCGTGTGCCCGCTCGACGGCCATCAGGCGTCGCTCGATGTCTCACTGGCCGGCACCGAGGCCGGGCTCGCGATCACGCTGGGACTGAGGACTTCGGGCGCACACTCCCTGGAGCAACTCGGCCTCGATCCTGTCGACCTCGCCAGCCTGCGCGGCGTCCTCGAGCAGCCCTATGGCCTGGCGTTCGTCACCGGCCCCCCGCGCTCGGGCCGCACGACGACGCTCGCGAGCCTGCTCGCCGCAGTGCCCATGGAGAGCCGGCGCAGCGTCGCGTTCGAGGGCGGCGGCGGCGCGGCCCTGCCCTCGCCGTCGCGGTTCGCCTGGGCCCGGGACCAGGTGCGCGGCGGCTGGCGCGAGATCGTGGTCGGCCAGGGCGCGGACGTGGTCGCCGTGGACGACGTGTTCACCGGCGAGCACGCATCGGACGCGCTCGCCGCCGAAGCCTCGGGACGGTTCCTGCTCGCGAGCAGCGACTGGTGCGATGGCTTCGCACTCATCGATTTCCTCGCTTCACGCCCGGGCGGCTCGCAGGTCCTCGGCGAGCGGCTGCGGTTCGTGGTCCAGCAGCGCATGGCGAGCTTTGAACCCGATGCCGGGGACGCGACCGGAACGATGGAGCTGCGGCCGGTGTTCGAGGTGCTGTTCGTGAGCGAGGCCATGCGCGCCGCTCTGCGCGACGGCGCGCCCATCTCCCGCCTGCGGCAGCTCGCTGCGGCGGATCAGCAGCGAACGCTCGCGGAGCGCCTCCACGGACTCGTCGCCGCGGGCCGACTGTCACCCGCCGAAGCCGCGCGGATCGCGGCCTAAGAAAAGGACCATGGCCCTCGACCTGACTGCGCTGCTGCGACTCGCCCACGACGAGCGGGCGTCCGATGTCCACCTCTCGGCCGGGATGCCGCCCATGCTGCGCATCCGCGGCGAGATCGCGCGCATCGAGACGCCGGCGTTGCGCAGTGACGAGGTGCTCGCCGCGGTCCACGGCCTGCTCAACGACGATCAGAAGCGGGCCTTCGAGGAGACGCACGACCTCGACTTCGCGTTCGAGGTCCCGGGCCTGTCGCGCTTCCGCGCCAACGTCCTCCTGCAGGGCCGCGGTGTCGCCGCGGTGTTCCGGCTCGTGCCCACGAAGGTGCTCACGCTCGACGAGCTCGGCATGCCGCCCGTGCTGCGCCAGCTCGCCGAGAAGGAGAAGGGCCTGGTGGTGGTGACCGGACCCACCGGCTCGGGCAAGTCCACGACGCTCGCCGCCATGGTCGACTACGTGAACGAGACCATGAGCGGCCACATCCTCACCGTGGAGGACCCGGTCGAGTTCGTGCACCAGCCCAAGCGCTGCATCGTGAACCAGCGCGAGGTGGGTCCGCACACGCAGTCGTTCGCGGCGGCGCTGCGCGCGGCGCTGCGCGAGGATCCGGATGTGATCCTGGTCGGCGAGCTGCGCGACCTGGAGACCACGCAGCTCGCGATCTCGGCCGCCGAGACCGGGCACCTGGTGTTCGCGACGCTGCACACGAACTCCGCGGCGAAGACGATCGATCGCATCATCGACATCTTCCCCAGCGCCCAGCAGGCGCAGATCCGCACCATGCTGTCGGAGTCGCTCGAGGGCGTGGTCGCACAGACGCTGCTACCGGCCAAGGACGGCAAGGGCCGCGTGGCGGCGCTCGAGGTCATGGTGGGTGTGCCGGCGCTGCGCAACCTGATCCGCGAGAACAAGACCGCGCAGATCCTGAGCGTGATCCAGACCGGCGCGAGCCACGGCATGATCAGCCTCGACCAGCACCTGCGCGAGCTGGTCATGCAGGGCCGGCTGTCGCGCCAGGACGCCGCGGCGCACGCGTCGAACCCGTCGGTGTTCGAGACGCCGGTCGCGGCACCCGCGGCGCCCGGCGCGACCGTGGCCAGGCCCGCCCCCGCCCCCGGCGCGCCCGCGGCCCGCCCCGTCACCGCACCCCCTGCCACGGCGGCGACTCCAAGGCCGGCGCCCGGCATCGCGATGGGCCCGCCGGGCCCACCCAAGAAGCCCGGGCTCTTCGGGCGCTAGGCTCCAGGCACCGAAAGAATCAGGGCCCGGTCCTTTCGGACCGGGCCCGAGAACGTTCGGTCTTGGTGGCGCTGGGTTCCCGTGAGGGAGCTCATCAGACACCACAAGCGTCCGAGTTCCCCTACGAGGACGCCACCTCCACCGAAGCCAAACTGCGACTATCCAATGGATCACCTCCTTTTCGGGGCAACCACCTGCGGGAGGACCCAACCTCCCCGGACCGGCGAGCCGCCCAAGCCCGCGTGGTCCGCGCACGCATACCGCCGTGCGAGCGAACGCTTGAGATCAAGTTTGCCGCCGGCGCGCCGGTCGTGTCAACCTTCGCGCGCGTCCGTGCACCTTTGGACGCCGTCACGCTCGAGTCGTTGCGCGCTACTCGACGAATGTCTCCTCTGCCGAAACCGCACGCCATGCTCCCGACCCCCTCGGAGTCACTCCCCCGGCGCACGACGCCGGCGCTGCTCGCCGCCGCGATGCTCCTTGCCGGGGTTTCGGCATGTGCCGGCACTTCCTCCAGCCACCGGCTCCAGACCCGCGGCATCTCGCTCTACTACGAGACCGAAGGTCACGGGCCGCCCCTGCTGCTGATCCACGGCGGCATGGGGAACGGCGGGCAGTTCGACAAGCAGCGCCCGGCGTTCGCGCCCACCCACCGGCTGATCGTCCCCGACTGCTGCGCGCAGGGCCGGACCACCGACCGGCCGGGGCCGCTCACCTATCACGACATGGCCGAGGACATGGTCGCGCTGCTCGATTCCCTGCAGCTCCGGCGGGTGGACGTCATGGGCTGGAGCGACGGCGCGAACATCGGGCTGGACATGGCCATCCACCACCCTGACCGCGTCGACCACCTGGTCACGTTCGGCGCCAACGCCAGCATCGAGGGCCTGCCCCCGGCCGACCGGGCGTGGAACCACAGCGCCACGGCCGAGAGCCTCGGCGTGGGGATGAAGGTGGCGTGGACCTCGCTCAACCCCCAGCCCGGCCACTACCGCGAGGCCATGAACAAGGTCCTCGAGATGTGGCGCACGCTCCCCGCGTTCACGTCACGGGAGCTGGCCGGCATCCGCGCCCACGTGATGGTGTGCGCGGGCGAGCACGATCTCATCCTGCCCGAGCACACGGCGATGATCGCGCACACCATCCCCGG
>DATLUU010000668.1:0-7581 GCA_035577885.1 Verrucomicrobiia bacterium | reverse complement strand
GCCACGGGCAATCCCGGTGCCGTGGCCGCGAGCGCCGGCGAAGCGGGCTTCGCGCCGGTGACGTTGTCCGCGTACCGCGATCACCACTGGTTCACGCTCGCCGAGGCACGGCGAGAGCACGGCGCCGCGGGGGGCGCGACGCTGCTGCTCACGGCCAAGGACGCGGTGCGCTGGCCCGAGGGCGCCCCGCGCGACGGCGTCGCCATCCTCGAGACGCGCTGGGAATGGGTGCGCCACGGCGAGGCCGCCGAGCGCCTGATCTGGGACCGCGACGAGTCCAGGGCCCCCGGACCCGCGGATCCTTCCACCTCGGGGGCGCGAACGTGAGCGCGCGCGCGCAGCGTCGCGCGAGCGCGAGCGGGCGCCTGTCCGCGTCGCACGACGTGCTGATCCTCGGCAGCGGCATCGGCGGCCTGATGCTCGCGCTCCGGCTCGCGGATCACGCGCGCGTGCTCATTCTCACCAAGAAGCGGGCCGACGACTCGAATACGAACTGGGCGCAGGGCGGCATCGCCGCCGTGTTCGACCGCGAGGACAGCTTCGCGCACCACGAGAAGGACACGCTCACGGCCGGGGCGGGGCTCTGCGACCGCGACGTGGTGCGCGCGGTGGTCCGCGAGGCGCCCGAGCGCGTGCGCGAGCTGGAAGCCCTCGGCGTGGGTTTCAACCATGCCGGCCAGGGCTTCGAGCTGGGCCGTGAGGGCGGCCACTCGCGGCGCCGCATCGTGCACGCCTCCGATTTCACCGGCCGCGCCATCGAGACCGCGCTGCTGGAGCGCGTACACGCCCACCCGAACATCCGCCTCGAGGAGGACCAGCTCGGCGTGGACCTGATCCTCGATTCTCGCCTGCGCGCGCCCCGGCACGCCGCGGGCGGCGCCCGCGGAAGGAGCCGCGCACCCGCCGCCGGCGGATCGCGGCAGGGCGGTGATGACGCGTGCTGGGGCGCCTACGTCATGGATCGCGCCACGCATCGCATCCGCCCCGTGACCGCGCGCGCGACCGTGCTCGCCACCGGCGGCTGCGGCAAGGTCTACCTCTACACCACCAACCCGGACGTGGCGACCGGCGACGGCCTCGCGATGGCTTTTCGCGCCGGCGCGGCGCTGGCGAGCCTCGAGTTCGTGCAGTTCCATCCCACCTGTCTCTACCACGCCTCGGCGCGCACGTTCCTGATCAGCGAGGCGGTGCGCGGCGAAGGGGCGGTGCTGCGCACGCTCGACGGCACGCGGTTCATGCCGGGCGTGCACCCGCTCGCGGAGCTGGCGCCGCGCGACGTCGTCGCCCGCGCCATCGACCGCGAGATGAAGCGCAGAGGCGATCCGCACGTGTGGCTGGACCTATCCCACGTGCCCGCCGACCGGGTGCGAAAGCGCTTCCCGAACATCGCCGCGCGCCTGCTCGAGCTGGGCCTGGACCTGACGAAGGACCCGATCCCGGTGGTTCCGGCCGCGCACTACATGTGCGGCGGCATCCAGGCCACGCTCGCGGGACGCACGTCGCTGCCGGGGCTCTACGCCATCGGCGAGGTGGCGTGCACGGGCCTCCACGGCGCGAACCGGCTCGCCAGCAACTCGCTGCTCGAAGCACTGGTCGGCGCCCACCATGCCGCGGACGAGGTGCGGGCGCGCCTCGCGGCCGCGCCGCAGGCGCCGCGCGCGGAGGCCTGGCGCGCGGTGGGCACGCGGCCGCCGCGGGAGGCGGTGGTGAGCGACCACAACTGGGATTCCGTGCGCCGCGTGATGTGGGACCTGGTGGGCATCGTGCGCAGCGACGAGCGGCTCGCGTTCGCCTCGCGGCGGCTGCGGCTGCTCTCGGAGGAGATCGAGCGCGACTACGAGCGGCTCAGGCTTTCACCCGACCTGGTGGAGCTGCGCAACATCGCGCTCGTGGGCAGCCTGATCGTCGCCTCGGCGATGCGCCGGCGCGAGAGCCGCGGTCTGCACTTCAACCTCGATCACCCGCGCCCGGTCGCGGCCTGGGGCCGGCGAACGGTGGTGCAGGAGCGCGGGAAGGGGCGCGGCGGAGCCCTTGTGTTCGGCTCCGACCGCCACCTATAGTCGCAGCCGCCCGGGCCGGGAACGCCGCCCCGGGGGAGGGACGGGAATGAGCCAGGAGATCCTGTTCCGCGACGCGGTGGACGAGTTGCGCGCGCGGGGCAGTCGTTTCGCGCGTGAGGCGTACGTGTTCGTGGTCGCGGCACTCGGCGAGACCGTGCGCCAGCTGCCCGCCGAACGCCTGCGCGATGCGCAGCGTCGCCATCTCTCCGGCCAGGAGCTCACGGCGGGCGTCATCCGCATCGCCCGGGAGGAGTTCGGCGCGCTGGCGCCGACCGTGTTCCGCGAGTGGGGCGTGCTGCGCACCGAGGACATCGGCGCCATCGTGTTCGAGCTCGTGGACGCCGGGCACCTGAGCGCGCGGCCCGAGGACCGCCCCGAGGACTTCGCGACCGGCATCGACCTGCCGGCCGCGCTCGCCGCATCGACTGGGACCTCCTAAGGCCGCGTTTGCGTCCACCCGGCGTGCGGACCCGCTCGCGCGCGTTCCCCGGTGGCGGAGCCTGACGGCGTGAGCGCGCTCGCCCGGCTGTTCGGGCTCCTGCGTCCCTACCGGCTGAGACTCGCCTGCGCGATCGCGTGCATGGTGGTCTACTCGCTCACCTCCACGCTGTGGATCGCGCTCATCCAGCCATTCATGAGCGTGCTGTTCCGCGGCGCCACGGTGCCCGCAGCGGCCGCCGCCCCCGCGGGCCGGAACTGGCTCGCGGGCGTGCAGCAGCTGCTCGCGGGCGTGCTCCGCGACGCGCCGCCGTTCGCGGCGTTCGAGCGGCTCTGCGTCGTCATCCTGGCGCTGTTCCTGGTGCGTAACCTGGCGGACTACGTCGCCTCCTACCTGAGCGTGTCCGTGGAGCAGGCGGCGATGCGCGACCTCCGGCGCTCGCTGTTCGGCCACCTGCAGAGCCTGCCGCTGGCGTTCCTGCACGAGCGCCGCTCGGGCGAGATCATGTCGCGGCTCACGAACGACGTGGAAGCACTGCGCGGCTCGCTCGCGGCCGGCATCAGCAACCTGCTCAAGGACGGCCTGACGCTGCTCGGCTGCCTGGTGTGGGTGTTCGCCGCGTCGTGGCGCCTGGCACTGTTCTCGTTCGTGGTCGTGCCGCCCGCGGCGTGGGTCCTGGTCACGATCGGCCGCAAGATGCGCAAGCGCTCGGGCCAGGCCCAGGAGCGCATGGCGGGGCTCACCGGGATCCTTCAAGAAAACATCGCCGGCGGCCGCATCGTGCGCGCGTTCGGCGCCGAGGCGTTCGAGGAAGCCCGTTTCGAGCGCGCGAACACCGGATACTTCCGCGCGTTCACGCGGCTCCGGCGCGTTTCGGCGGCGGCGAAGCCGCTCAGCGAGTACGCCATCGTCGTGGTCGCGGTGGCGATCGGGTGGATGGGCGCGCGCGAGGTGTTCCTGTTGAAGACGCTGGCGCCGGAGCGATTGTTCACGTTCGTCGCCGCGCTGCTCGCCATGCTCGGCCCGGTGCGGAGCCTTTCCGAGATGGGGGGCACGCTGGCGGCGGGGCTCGGGGCGGCCGACCGGGTGTGGGCGCTGCTCGACACGCCACCGGCGATCGCGGACGCCCCGGGCGCGCGCGCGTTGCCCGCGTTCCACGACCGCATCCGCTACGAGCACGTGACGTTCGCCTACCGGCCAGGCACCCCGGTGCTGCACGACCTCGACTTCGAGGTGCGGCGAGGCGAGGTGGTGGCGCTCGTGGGTGCGAGCGGCGGCGGCAAGAGCACCACGCTCGACCTCCTCAGCCGCTTCCACGATCCCACCGCGGGCCGGGTGACGATCGACGGCGTCGACCTCAAGCAGGCGACGCTGGCGTCGCTGCGCGGCCAGCTGGGCGTGGTCTCGCAGGAGACCTTCCTGTTCCACGACAGCGTGCGCGCGAACATCGCCTTCGGCATGGACGGCGTGCCGCAGGCGCAGGTGGAGGCCGCCGCGCGCGCCGCGCACGCGCACGACTTCGTCTCCCGCCTGCCGCAGGGCTACGAGACGCTGGTCGGCGACCGCGGCGTGCTGCTCTCGGGCGGCGAGCGGCAGCGGCTGGCGATCGCGCGCGCGCTGCTCCGGAACCCGCCGATCCTGCTCCTGGACGAGGCCACGTCGGCGCTCGACACCGAGAGCGAGCGCCTGGTGCAGGACGCGCTCGAGCGGCTGATGCGCGAGCGCACCGTGCTCGTGATCGCGCACCGGCTCAGCACCGTGCAGCACGCCGATCGTATTTTCGTCTTCGACGGGGGCCGCATCGTCCAGCAGGGCCGGCACGCGGAGCTGCTGGCCGAGCCCGGGCCCTATCGCCGGCTCCACGAGCTCCAGTTCCGCGACTGATGGGGAAGATCGTCGTCCCCGACCATGGCTTCCGGAACATCGCCGTGCTGCGGTTGTCGTCGCTCGGCGACGTGGTGCTGACGCTGCCCGTGGTGCACGCGCTCGCCCGCGCCTGGCCCGCCGCCACGCTCCACTACTGGGTGAAGGAGGAGTACGCCGGGGTCGTCCGCCACGACCCGGCGATCGCGCACGTGCGCATGCTCGAGCGCGACGCGAGCCGGATCGAGGACCTGGTGTCGATGAGCGCCGAGCTCGAGGACTGTGACCTGATCGTGGACCTGCACGCGAACCTGCGCACGCGCGTGCTCACGTTCAGACAACCGCACCTGGTGCTTTCTCTGAAACAACGCCGGCTCGAGCGCGAGCGCTGGGTGCGTGCGCGCTGGACGCGTCCGCGTCCGCTGCCGCACGTCACCGCTCGCTATGCGGAGGCCGTGGCCCCGATCGGCGTCGTTCCGAGCGGCCCGCCGCGCGTGACCGTGCCCGCAGCTGCCGAGGACTGGGCGGCCGCGACGCTCGCCGCCCTGGCCAACGGCGCCACGGTGATCGCGCTCTGCCCCGGCGCGCGCCATGCGACCAAGCGCTGGCCCGAGGAGCGCTGGTGCGCGCTCGACGAGCGCCTGGCCGGTGCCGGCCTCGCCCGCATCGTGCTCAGCACGCCTGCCGAGCAGCGCGGGAGCCCGGCGCTCGCGGCGCGCATCGCCGCGGATCCGCGCGCGCGCTGGTTCACCGAGCCGCTGGAGCGCGTGGCGGCGTTGCTCGGGCGCGCCTCGGTGGCGGTCACCCACGACTCGGGCCTGATGCACCTCGCCGCCGCGCGCGGCACCCGCGTCGTGGCGTTGTTCGGGAGCACGTCGCCGGTGCTGGGGTTCGGGCCGCTCGGGGAGGGCCATGTTGTCGTCTGCCGCGACCTCGCCTGCCAGCCATGCACGGTCCACGGCCGCGAGAGCTGTCCCAAGGGCCACTTCCGCTGCATGACGACGGTGGAACCGGGCGAGGTCCACGACCTGGTCAGGGCGCGGATGGGAAGCTCACCCGCGCCCGGGTAGCGGCCCATGCCCGAGAGAGCGCGCTTCCGGGCTGGACAGCCGCCCACCCGGCGCGCGAACATGCGTCGACCGACCGGGGAAGCGGAAGCGCTCATGGCCCGTCCTCGTCTGCTGATCATCGCCGCCTGTTTCAGCCTGCTCGCTGCCTCGGTCGTCCGCGGGCAGCCCGCGGCCGTCTTCACCCCGGTCCCGCTGAACAGCTCGCCCGCGCACCGAGGCGAAGCGGTGAGAGCGTGGATGAGCGCGCGCCTGGGTACGTTCGGCCTCGAGGACGGCGTCGACGGGCTGCGCCTCGAGCGCGAGGAGCCGCTGAAGGCAGGGGGCGCCCGCGTGCTGGTGCGCCAGCTCTGGCACGGCGTTCCGGTCGCGGGGGCGGACGCGCGCGCGATCGTGACCGCCGACGGCCAGCTCACTTCGCTCATCGCCGGGTTCGAGCGCAACCTCGACGCACCGCTCGTGCCGCGTATCGCCCCCGAGGATGCGATCGAGCGCGCGGCGGCCGCGGCGGGGCTCGGGTCGGCCGCGGCGCCCGGAGCGGCGACGCTCGTCGTCGAGCGCCGGGCGGACGGCGATCACCTCGAGTGGGAGGTGAGCCAGCATCGCTCGGACGGCGAGCCCTTGAAGACGCGGATCGATGCCGTGAGCGGCGAGGTGCTCGACGCGGATGCCGGGATCTCGCACGCCGTGGGCCGTGTCTATCCGACCGACCCGCGCCAGCCGCTCGAGGAGCGCGAGCTCCTGCGCCTGCTCCCCGGGCCGCCGCTGCGGGCGAACGGCTATGGCATCGACGACGCGCTCGCGCCGCCCGTGGTCCCGGTGCCGCCCGACGACTACCGGCTGAACCCCGGGGACGCCGGCTTCGACCAGGTGAACCTCTACTGGCACGTGGACCACTATTTCCACGACTTCCTCGCCCCGCTGGGCTACCCGGGGCCGCCGGATTCGCTGGTCGTGCGCCTGCATTTCGCGCTGGACCCCGAGGTTGCGCGCACGGCCGGCAACTTCGTCACCTTCGGCCGCCCGATCGCCGGCTTCACCCGCGAGACGTCACTATGCCACGACGTCGTCTACCACGAGCTGGGCCACGCCGTGCTCTACGGCTTCGGTGTGCAGCCCGGTGGGCCCCGCCGCGAGGCGGGCGCGCTCCACGAGGGGCTCGCCGACTACTTCGCCGCCGCGTTCACCGGGGATCCCGTGATCGGCGAGTGGCTCTACCTCGCGTTCCCCAACGGCGTCACCCGGCTGGACCAGCCGGCGCCCCCATGGGACTACGGGCACTACGACCAGGTGGCGTTCGGCGGCGGCGGGGCAACGAGCTCGTGGGGGAACAGCATGATCCTGTCCTCGGCGCTCTGGGACCTGCGCCAGCGCCTGGGGAGCACGTGCGATTCGCTGGTGCTCGAATCGCTCGTCTACCTGCCCACGGTGCCGACCTGGGCCCAGTTCGCGAACGCGCTGTTCTTCGCCGACCGCGACCACCACGGCGCCGCCAACTGGCGCGCGATCGGCGAGGTGCTCCGCCGGCGCGGCATCCGCGGCGCGGTCACGGCCTCGATCAGCGGGCCGACCCAGCTGCCGCCGGGCAAGGCGGCGGAGTATCACGCGCTCAACTGCTGCGGCGGCACGCCGGGGCTCTACCACTGGCGGGCGCGTGGTCGCTGCCGGGGCGTGCCGTGCGGGCCGTGGCGCGACCTCGGAGACGGCGACACGGTGAGCACGTCGTTCCTGGGCGACAGCGAGCTGCAGCTGAACGTGGAGTCCGCGTTCGGCGACACCGCCTCGGCGCTCGTGTTCGTGAGCGTGGTCACGCCGTCGCTGGTGTTCGATGGGCCGGCGCGGGTGGCGAAGGGCGCGACCGGCACCTGGAGCCTCCGCGCGGTGGCCGCGGTGCCGTATGGGCTGTTCGTCAGCCGTCAGTGGCTGGTGCCGGGCAAAGCGGACTCGTTGCTCGAACCCGCCATGAGCTACACGTTCGCGGCGACCAACCCGTTCCGGCTCACGGCGAAGCTCACCGACCGCGAAGGCCGCAGCGCCATCGCCCAGATCGACGTGAGCACGTTCACGGATCGTGCGCCGAAGGACGCGGACGTGTTCCTGCAGCTGAGCCAGTTCGTGGACGCGGGGCGCCGCGCCGAGGTGCACGTGATGC
>DATLUU010000667.1:0-6240 GCA_035577885.1 Verrucomicrobiia bacterium | reverse complement strand
GCTTGGCCTGGTCGGCGGTGGCGACGCCGGTCGCGGTCGCGCCCAGCTGCTTCTCCGAGGCGGCATCGGCCTCGGCCGCACGCTTCGCCACCTGCTCCTCGACCAGCCGCACCAGCTTTTTGTACGGCGCCCAGAATGCCTGCCGGATGCTGATCGGGTTCACGATCAACTTGGTGATGGTCGCGTCCCAGTCGCGGCCGGCGCGGTCGATGAAGATGCCGTTGCGGCCGACCATGAGGTTGTCGGCGTCACCATTCGTGAACGCGGCCACGATCTGCCGGCGCTCGCCGCTGCCACGGCGCGCGCAGTCGCAGTAGGCGAGGTAGGAGCCCGCGAGCCCCGCCATCGCCGCGTGCCGGCCCACGTCTTCCACCGGGAGCGTGAGCGTGCACGAGCGCTGGTCCAGGTAGAGCGTGCCGGCCTGGAAGATCGCCGGCGCGCCGGATTCGTAGAAGTCCCGGAAGCTGACGAAGTTGACGCAGAGCAGGTGGAGGTCGCGCTTGTAGCGCAGCAGCTTTTCGACGCCGGCGATCGCCGCCACCTCGGGCGCGAGCGCGGCATCCTGCGCGATCGCGGCGTTCACCGCCTCACGCGCGCCGCCGCCGAGCAGCTCGCGCACGCGCGCGATCCCGAGACGTTCCACCGCGGCGCCGGCGCGCGCGGCGTGCCAGTCCTCGAACGCCGAGAGCCGGCCCGTGAGCTCCTGCCAGGCGGGCTCGCTGAGCTCGGCGCGGTCGCCGAGCAGCGGGCGCACCGCGGCCGCGCGCAACGCCGCCACGGCGCCGGCATGCGCGGGATTCACGCCCGACTCGAGCGGCAGCGCGCGGCCCGCGCCCGGCTGCGCGAGCGGGAGACTCGCCATCATCGTCACCGCTGCCGCCCCGTCCTCGCCCGCGATGAGCGGCGCTTCGGATTCCTTCTGCTCGAGCAGCGTCAGCGCGCGCGGATCGAATGCCGCGAGCCGGCAGCGACGGAAGTAGTCGTCGGCACGTGAGCGTACGGCGCGCACCGCTTCCGCGGCCGCCCCGGTCGCTTCACCGGCCGGCAGCACGCGGGCGCGGTCGGCATCCGCCGCCCGCTGCAAGTCGTCGAAAGCCGTGCACGCCTCGAAGAATGCGTCTGCCCTTCCCTGGTCGATCCCGGCCTTGCCCGAGCGGTCGGTCACCGTGCCCATGCAGGCGGCGATGTCGCGGATCACGGCGCGCGTTGGCTCGTCCGCTGCCGACGCCTCGATGATCACGCCGTCGCCGTTGAGCGTCGTGTCCGCGAAGCTCTTGTCCACCTCCGCCACGTCCGCCAGCGTCACCGTGTTCGCCTCGGCCTTGCCGAGGTTCGCACAGATGCGCTTCGCGGCCGCACGCAGCGTCGGGTCGGCGATCCCCGAGTGGGCGAGCGTGTCGCCGCCGCGTACGATCTCGTCGGGATCGGCGAGCATGGAGCCCGCCCAGGACACGGCGGCGATCAGCTCCGAGGCGCGGATACGACCGTCCCGGTCGGTGTCGATGAGCGCCGCCGTCGCGGGATCGAACTCGAGGCCGGTGGTCGGGCAGGCGAGCGCCACCCAGAGCTTCAGGTCCAGCTCGTTCAGCCGCAGGAGGTCCGCACCGGTCTCGAGCTTGACCTGGTCGAACCCACCGGCGCGGAAGAACTTCCACACGTGTGCGCTCATACGGCTCTCCACGGATCGGGGCGGCCTTCGGGAACGGCGGGTACGGCCCGCCGGAGCCGTACAATATCGTCACCCCTTCATCCGTCTACAAGGTGTGGGCGGGATGACCGAAGCGGCGAGGCCGGAGCGCATGGCGCGCGAACGAGACCAGCAGCTCTCCGACGTGGTCCGGAAGGAGCGCGGGAGGCTCCTGGGATTCATCCGCGGGCGCGTGCCCGACCCGCTCGACGCCGAGGACATCCTGCAGGACGTGTTCCACGAGCTGGCGGAGGCGAACCGGCTGCTGGTGCCGATCGACCACGTCACCGGCTGGCTGTTCCGGGTGGCGCGCAATCGGATCATCGACCTCTTCCGCAGGCGGCGGCCGGAGCGGCTCTCGGTCCCGGTCGCGGGCGCGGACGGCGAAACCGGCGCGAGCCTCGAGGATCTGTTGCCGTCGCCCGAGGCGGGCCCGGAAGCGCTCTACGCGAGGCGCGTCCTGCTCGAGGAGCTGGCGATGGCGCTGGACGAGCTTCCGGAGGAGCAGCGCGCGGTGTTCGTGGCGCACGAGCTGGAGGGCAGGAGCTTCAAGGAGATGGCGGCGGAGACGGGCGTGAGCATCAACACGCTGCTCTCACGCAAGCACTACGCGGTGCTGCACCTGCGCGAGCGGTTGCAGGAGCTGCGCGACGATCTCGAGAACGGATGAGGAGGGCACACATGAATCCCAGGTTCTGGAAGTTGCTATGGATCGCGCCGGCGGCGCTGGTGGCGATGGCACTGTTCCTCACGCTCGGGACCTACGTCGTGATGCGGCTGTGGAACTGGCTCACGCCGACGCTGTTCGGCTGGCACACGGTGACGTTCTGGCAGGCGCTGGGGCTGCTCGGGCTCGTGCGCATCCTGTTCGGCGGGCTCGGGCTTCCGGGCCGCGCGGGTCCCGGTTTCCGCGGGCGCATGCGCGATCGCATGCGCGACCGCTGGGAGCGCATGAGTGCGGAGGAGCGCGAGCGCTTCAAGCAGGGTATGTTCGGGCGCTACGGCGCCGGTCCCACCCCCGGCGAGCCCGGCGGAGGATCCACCTCGGTTTGAAGCCCAACGCGCGCGCCGGCCATGACGCGACCACCGCCGCCCGTGCCCTCCCGGCATGGGCGGCCGTGTGCTTCCTGCTCTCGGGTGCCGCCGGCCTCATCTATGAAGTGGTGTGGAGCAAGCAGCTCGCCTACCTTCTCGGCAGCTCGCTCCACTCGGTCGCCACCGTGGTCGCGGCGTTCCTCGGCGGCCTGGCGCTGGGCGCGAGGCTCCTGGGCACGCGGCTCGCCCGCGGGCCGCGGCTTGCGCGCAGCTACGCGGCGCTCGAGGTGGGGGTGGCGGTGCTGGGCGTGGCGCTGCTGCCGTTGCTGCGCTCGCTGGACACTCCCGTGGGCCAGCTCTATCGCGCGTTCGGCGGCGAGGGCCCGGCATTCGCCAGCGCGCGCGTGGTGCTTCTCGCACTCCTGCTCGTCCCGCCGGCAGCATTGATGGGCGCGACGCTCCCGGTGCTCGTGGCGCGCTGCGAGCGCGGGGCACTGGGATCGGGGCTCGCGCGGCTCTATGCCATCAACACCGCCGGTGCGGTCGCGGGCTCGGTGGTGGGCGGGTTCCTGCTCCTGCCGGCGCTGGGACTGAGTGCCACGACATGGGTCGCGGCGTTGTTGAACGGCTCGGCGGCGCTCATCGCCTGGCGATCCTCCGGGCCGGAGCGTGCCGAGCCGCGCACGCGTGCGGCCGCTGCCGAAGCAGGCCCGACGACGCTCGCGCCGCTGCCGCGCGCCGTGTTCGCCGCACTGTTCGCGGTGAACGGGTTCCTGGCGCTCATGCTCCAGCTCGCATGGGTACGGCTCTTCGGGCTCGTGCTCGGCTCCTCCGTCTACTCGTTCGCAGCCGTGCTCGGCGTCTACCTCCTGGGGATCGCGCTCGGAAGCGCGCTCATCGCCCGGCCGCTCGCGCGCGGCGCGGTGTCGCCGTGGTGGTTCGCGCTCCTCCAGCTCGCCCTCGCGCTCACCGCGCTGCTCGGGAGCTTCGCTCACGGCTCGCTGCCGCTCGCCGTGCTCGAGCTGGGAGAGAGGACCGGTGCGTCGTGGGTGCTCTGGCTCGCGGGCGAGCTCGGGATCGTCTCCGCACTCATCCTGGTGCCGTGCCTGGCCCTGGGCGCGGCGTTCCCGGTGGCGGCGCGGCTGCTGCAGCACGGCGGGAGCGGCGAGAGCACCGGGGCGGCCTACGCGGTCAACACGCTGGGCACGATCGCCGGCTCGCTCATCACCGGGTTCCTGCTGCTCCCCGCGCTCGGCGTCGAGGGCGTGGTGCGGCTCGCCGCGGCACTCGCGGCGCTCTCGGGGCTGGTCGCGCTGGTACTCCCCGGTGGAGCGCCGCGCACGCGGGGCGTGGTCCTCGCCGCGGGGTCTCTGCTCGTCGCCGCCCTCGCGGCGGGACTCGCCGCCCCGCGCTGGGATCCGCTGCTCATGTCGCTCGGCACCTACCGCCCGTTCAGCGCCCAGAACCTGCTGCAGTCGTTCCGGGCGGAGCACGGCAGCGGCGACCCCACCCGCACGCTGGCCGCGAGCCAGCACGTGCTCTTCTATCGAGATGGCATCAACGCCTCGGTGCTGGTGGTGACCGACCACGACCGGAAGAAGACGTGGATGCGCGTTGGCGGCAAGGTGGACGCGGGCACGGAGGACATGCTCACCCAGGTGCTGCTCGGGCTCGTCCCCGCGGCGATGGCGGACCCGGGAGCGCGCACGCTGATCGTCGGTCACGGCTCGGGCGTCACCGCCGCCTCGGCGCTCGCCGCCGGCGTGGGTACCACCGACATCGTCGAGCTGGAGCCGGCGGTGCTCGCCGGCTCGCGATTCTTCCACGCGCCGGGCGAGGACCCGCTCGACGATCCGCGCGTGCACGTCCACGTCGAGGACGCGCGCACCCAGCTCGAGCACGGCGCCGGCGCGTACGACGTCATCATCTCCGAGCCCAGCAATCCGTGGATCGCGGGCGTCAACAACCTGTTCACGGTCGACTTCTACCGCCGCGTGCGCGCGCGGCTCCGGCCCGAGGGTGTGTTCTGCCAGTGGCTCCAGCTCTACGAGCTCACGCCGGCGACGTTCGAGAGCCTGCTGGCGTCGTTCCTGAGCGTGTTCCCCGACGCGCATCTCTTCTGCCTGTGGCGCTCCACGGACGCGCTGCTCGTGGCGGCACCTCCCGGGCGCGCGCTCTCGCTCGCGCGCCTTCACTCGCCGGCGCTCCGACGCGACCTCGCGCGCGCGCGGCTCGAAGCCCCCGAGCAGATCGCCGCCTTCTACGTCGCCTCCGGACCGGCGCTGCGCGCGATGGCGGCGGGAGGGACGCTCAACACCGACGACCGGCCGTTCGTCGAGTACCGCGCGCCGCGCGACATGATCGAGGTGGGGCGCACCTACGGCAGCCATCACCCCGGCATCACGCGGCTGCTCACGCTGCCGGTGGTTCCGCCGGTCGCTGGCCCGCTCGCGGGCTGGCCGCGTGAGGTGGTGCTCGAGTGGCGCGCGCGGCAGCGGCTCTCGAGCCCGGACCGGGAGAACGCCGCCGCAGCACTCACGGAGCTGCGCGACGCCGGGCTTCCCGCACTCGCGGCGCGGCTCGCGCCGGGGGCCGGCGCCGATCCGCTCACGGCCGCGCGCGCGAGCCTCGCGAGCGGCGACGTCTCCGGCGCAAGTGCGGCTGCGCGCTCGCTGCTCGCGACCGCCATCGGAGCCTCGAGGCTCGAGCCGCTGCTCGTGCTCGGCGTCGCCGAGTTCGGCGCCGCGCACGAGGACGCGGCCCTTGCCGCGCTCGAAGAGGCGCAGGCGGTGGCACCCGGCGACCCCCGCGCCTACGCGCTCGAGTCGCGGGTGCGGCTCGCGCGCGGTGACACGGACGGGGCGCGTCGGGCGCTCGAGCGCGGATCGGCGCACGCGCCGGGGGACTCCACGCTCGCCCGCGGCCTGCGGATGCTCGCAGGGGGTCGACTGCCACGCCCGGGCGATTCTCCTTGACAGCTTAGGAGAGCGCGGCCTAGTCTCCTCAACAGCTTAGGAAAGCGGTTCGGGAACGATGGAGGCCTCGATGCCCGGCGAAGCGCAGCTCCTGCAAGGCACGCTCGATCTCCTGATCTTGAAGGCGGTCTCCCTCGGCCGGCTCCACGGCTACGGCATCCTGCTGCGCATCGGCCAGATCTCGCGCCAGGCGCTGCTCGTCGAGCAGGGGGCGCTCTATCCTGCGCTCTTCCGCCTCGTCCGCCAGGGACTCTTGAAGGCGACCTGGGGCACGAGCGAGAACAACCGGCGCGCGAAGTTCTACGAGCTCACCGCCAGCGGGCGCTCCCGGCTGCGCGAGGAGACCGCGGGCTGGAACCGCCTCGCCACCGCGATCGCCTCGGTGCTCGCGGCACAGCCGGGCGAGGCCTGACCGTGCTGGGTCGCCTGCGTTCGCTCATGGCGCGGCTCGTCCCCGGCGGTCGCCTCGAGCACGAGCTCGACGAGGAGTTGCGCGCGCACGTCGCGCTGCGCGCGGACGACCTCGAGCGCACCGGGCTCACG
>DATLUU010000666.1:0-4065 GCA_035577885.1 Verrucomicrobiia bacterium | reverse complement strand
ACCTGACGATGAAGGAGCGCCTGCAGCCCTTCGTCCGCTTCGACCGCATCCAGGGCGACACGCCCATCGGCGGCACGCCCCGGGACATCACCTACACGGGCGCCAACTTCTACCAGAAGCGGCACAACCTGAAGCTCCAGGGGGATCTCCAGTTCGTGTCCGGGAACGGCCAGACACTGGACGGTGGGCGCCTCCAGGCCCAGATCGACTTCTGAGGCGTCACGACATGAGCAAGACTCCTCGCCATCTCCTTGCGGTGAGCGCACTGGTTGCCATCGCCGCCTGCGCTCAGTCCTCCACCCCGGGTGGGCCCGCGCCCTGGGCCACCGATTTCCCCGTCGATCCCGCGAACCTGACCTCGGTGGGAAGGAACCCCTATTTCATCCTCGAGCCGGGTTATTACATCGTGCTCAAGGACCACGACAAGAACCAGGTGACGATCAGCGTGCTGGACGAGACGCGGGTCGTCGCCGGCGTCGAGACGCGGGTCATCGAGGAGCGCGAGCTCGCCCGGGGCAAGCTGGTCGAGGTGTCGAGGAACTTCTTCGCCATCCACAAGGTCAGCCACGACGCGCTCTACTTCGGCGAAGAGGTGGACATGTACAAGGACGGCAAGATCGTGAACCACGAGGGCACGTGGCTCGCCGGCGTCGACGGGGCCAGGGCCGGCCTGATGATGCCCGGCACCGCGCGGGTCGGATACCGGCACCTGCAGGAGCAGGCGCCCGGCGTCGCCATGGACCGCGCCGAGATCCAGAGCGTGTCCGAGACGCTCAAGACCCCGGCCGGGAAGCTCGCGAACGTGCTCAAGGTGGAGGAGACGACCACGCTGGCGAGCAACGAGCTCGAGTACAAGTACTACGCTCCCGGGATCGGCATCGTGAAGGAAGAGCAGATGCTGCTCGTCGAGCACGGCAACCGAAAGTCGGGCAAGCACAAGACCGGCAAGTGAGCGCCGCCGCGGACGGAGCCTAGCGTCCGGCGGGCCGGGCGGGTGAAGTGATCGCGCTCGAGATCGGTGAGCCGCGCGGCATGACCAGCAGGCCGAGCGGCACGGGTCGCCAGTTGCGCCACCGCGTCATCGAGCCGTCCGCTGCGCGCGCCGCCAGCTGCCCGGACATGCCGCCGTCCAGGAGCACCGCGCGCCGGCAGCCGCGCGCACGCATCCACGCCGCCATCTCGCCCGCGGTCGGCCCCCACGGGAGCTGTTCCCCCGCGGGCCCGAGCCCGGTGAACCGCGTCAGCGCCACGAGCACGCCGCCGTCCTCGAGGACGCCGAGGGCGAGGCGCGAATCGCGGTGCTCGAGGTCGACGCCGCGGCCCGGGGCCTGGAGCGCGCCCGGCAGCGCTCCGCGCGCGACGAGGATCGCCGGGTAGCTCTGGAAGCCGAGCGCGGCGCGCTCGCGGTGTGCGGCGAGCTCCTCGGGCTCGAGCAGCCCCACCCGTCCCGAGTCGTCGACGGCGAACGCCATCGCCAGCCCGCCGCGGCCGGGCGGCTGCTCCTCGTGGCCATCGCGCACCAGCCAGCCCCACGGCATCGGCCCCGTGAACTGGCCGGCGTTGAAGCCGGCGAGGGCTCCGGCCGGCAGGCTGTCCACGGTCCAGGCGCCGCGCGTGGACTGGTCGCGCAGCGCGCTCGCCAGCTCGAAGCGCACCTGCCGGGGATCGAGCCGGAGTGCGACCACGCGCACGGAGGCGAGCGGGCCCTTCCCCGCCATCGGCGCCTCGGCGCGCCACACGCCGCCCGCCACCGCCTGCCACGCGAGGCCCGCGGCGGCGGCGAGCGGCAGGACGCCGGACGTCAGAGCGTCGCCTCGATCAGCGGCATCAGCGACTCGCACTTCTCCAGCAGCGCGTTCGCCTCGCTCGCGGTGTAGACGTAGTAGATCCCGGCGCCGCTGCCCGGGATGCGCAGGCCCTCGGCCTTGATCTTCGCCAGCTTCGGCGCCGCATCGGGCTGCTTCTTCAGCGCCTCGATGTACTTGCAGAACTCGGTGATCCACTCCTTCCAGCCAGCGTACTGGTAGTCGTCGGTCGTGAACTGGTCCGAGGCCTTCCCGATCGCGGTGCGGATCTCCTGGTTCGCCCAGCCCTGGTTGTACTGGTTGGGGTCAGGCCCGCAGTGCTGCTCGATCGCCTTCTCCATCTCCTTGCCGACCGTTTCCGCGAGCCTTTGCACGTCCGCCTGCGACTTCACGTTCTGCATCGCATCCAGGTACTTCTTCGATACCTTCTGGCCGTCGGGGCTCAGCATCCAATCGCTCTTGCACTTCTCGTAGACCTCGTCCGGCTTCACCGTGGCCATGAACTTGGTGACGCGATCGCGCTCAGCGATCTCCAGCTTCAGCGACGCCTCGAACTTCCCGAGGCTCTCGGGCGTCACCTTGGGCTCGATGCGCGAGTCGACGGGCCCGCTCTCGGCGCTGGTCGCCGGCTTCTTGTCGTGCTGGATCGCCTTGTTGGCTTCCTTCTTCAAGGCGTCGCCCCAGCCCGCGTACGCGAGCCGGACGGGGAGCGCGAGCGCGCACGCCAGCAGCAGCAGCGGGAATCGGGATCTTGTCGGCCTCATGATCGGAATCCTTTCGTCGTCGTCTCGCTAGAGCTTCGCGAACTCCACCCGGCGGTTCATCGCCCGTCCCTCGGGCTTGTCGTTGCTGGCGACCGATTGTGTGTCGCCGCGGCCCTCGGGCGCCAGTCGGTCGGGTTGGATCGAGAACTGCTCGCTGAGGACGCGCGCCACCGACGCGGCACGGCGCTTCGAGAGGTCGAGGTTGCCCGCGGCCGCGCCCACGTTGTCGGTGTGTCCCACGACCGAGAGCTTCGCCGTCGGATGCGCCTGCATCCACGCCGCGACCTGGCGCAGGATCGGCGCCGAGTCGGCGAGCACCACGTCGGAGCCGGTGGCGAAGTGGATGCCGTAGGTGACGAGCTTGCCGGTGGCGAGCAGGTCCTGCGCCGGCTTGCAGCCCTCGGCGTAGCGCACGTTCGTGATCATCGGCTGCGTGCTCGCCCACAGCCGGATGTCGAGGGCCATGACGGGGCCCGTCTGCGAGGTGATCTCCGGCGCGTTCACCATGCGCTCGCGGTCCATATAGACCTTGAGCCCCTTCTGGCGCGCCATGAGCATGACGTGGTGCCGCCCCGCGGGGCCCGTCGCGCCCGCGAGCGGGGTGGTCGAGTAGAACTCGCCGTTCCGAAACGACAGGCTCGTGTTCGAGGGCCAGTTCGCCTCCCACACGGTGCTCCCGTCCTTCGACATGCCCTTCACGCTCAGCGCGCCCTCCATGGGCTCCGTGCCGTAGAAGTCGAACTCGAGCGTCCAGTACTCGGGCAGCTCAGGAGCCTCCGGCAGGCGCAGGCGCACGGTGCCGTCGGGGCTCATGCACCGGAGCCAGCGCTCGCCGCCCGACTCCGCGACCTCGAAGTTGCCGATGATCGCCTTCCAGCGCACCGGGAACTCGCCGAGGTCGTCCTGGGTGAAGTCGTCCGCAACGATCACCCTGTCGCCGGGCACGTAGTCGAACTTGGTGGAGACGGCAGCGACCTTGGTGTCGGCGCCCGTGGGCGCGGCCGCGGGGGCGGTTTCGGTCCTGGCAGGCTGCGTGCTCGCGGCCGCCGCGGTCGAGTCCTTCTTCGCTCCCGGCTCCTCGGCGACCTGGACCGCCTTGTCCACGGCGTCCGCGGCCTTCTTGTCCGTCTTGTCCTTCAACTTCTTGAGCGCATCGCCGAAGCCCGCCTGGCTCGGCGAGGCGAGCGCGAGCGCGAGCGCGCCGAGGATGCAGGTGACGAGCAGCGATGCCCGCGCGGCGCGGCGGCTTCGCATGGTGACTCCCTCCGGGGCTCGTGGCCCCAAGCGTGGCGACGGGCGCTCCCCATGGCGCGCCGGGACCCCGTGGTGGGGCCTCCCTCGAGGGAAAGCGCGAATCGCGGCCGGTTCGGCTCAGCCGACCGGGGCTTGTATCGTCTCCACATCGTCCCCGGGGGCGGCGGTATGCTCCCGGCGACGGGACTCGGGAGAGGGGCGTCGCCGGGCCGTTGGAGGCTTCGTCCTCGTCGCTGAGATCG
>DATLUU010000665.1:0-2850 GCA_035577885.1 Verrucomicrobiia bacterium | reverse complement strand
CGAGTCCCGCCGGGCGATGGCGCTGTGCGCGGACATGTCCGGGGCTTCCGCCGAGGCAAAGCTGCGCAGAGCGCTGACCTACTTCCCCCAGCGCTGCCACCGCGTCGAAAGGTTCGCCGGGGCCTCAGCCGTCCGTACGCCGGCCCCGGCGTGAGCGCCGCCGTGGGGGCCGCCCACGACACGGCCGCGCGTTCGCGGGCCTGCGAGCTCTCACCTGATGAGCACGAACCTTCCCACCTGGTGCCCGAGCGACGACTCCACCGTGAACAGGTACAAGCCCGACTCCACGTCCTGTCCATTTCGCGAGATGAGATTCCATGGGACTTCGCCATCGCCGTTCGAGCCGTCGTGGTCGATCGTCTGCACCAGGTCTCCGGCCAGCGTGTAGATGCGGATGCGCGCCTTCGCCTTCGGCAGGCCCATGAAGTCGATGTGGCGGGTGAACGCATCGCCCGGCACCGGCTGGCGCTCCCACGACGAATTCGCGCGGTAGGGGTTCGGCACCACCCACACGGCGCCCGAGGCGGCCCGCGACTCGGTGTGGGGCACGACGCGCTCATCGAACGAGGCGGCGAACGGGCTCTCGTATTCCACGGCCGGCAGCGCGATCGCGCCGTTCGGGTGGCCGCGCAGGATCGTGGTCACCACGTAGTGGTAGTCGAACCCGTTGAGCGCGCGATCGTCCTCGATGTGGTAGCGGCCCACCGGGTAGTGGGGCCCGCCAGGGCCAGTGCCGTCGGGCGGGATCGTGGGGTCGATGATGTTCGCGAGCGGCTTTCCGCCCTGCGAGGGGTCGGCACGGTAGGCCGCGAGCTGCTGCCAGCGCTCGGGCTCGGGCAGCTCGGAATCGCGTTGCCAGTCGTCGAGCCGGTAGACCTTGTAGCCGGCGAAGCGGAAGTCGGAGCTGCCGACCAATGCGGCGTTGATCATCTGCTCGGGAGCGTTGTCCCATTCGACCCGCACACTGTGGTCGCCGGGCACGGCACGCACGGTGGGCGACGGGGGCAGCCTCACGTCCAGGTCCCAGTGGTGGATCGTGTCCACGCCATCGTCACCGGTGCAGAAGTCGCAGTCGAGGTTCGTCCAGATGCACGGCTGTCCGTTCCGGTAGGTCACCTCCGTGGCGGTTCCCGGTGGGATCGAGAACGGGCTCAGGGGTCGAAGCAGGCCGTCGTGGATGCCGTCGCGGTACTGCTCGGGACAGTTCGGATCGTAGTCGAAGACGATCCCGGGCGGCGGCGAGTAGCAGATCTCGTGGCCGTTCCACCCCGTCTCCCCGACGTTGGACGCGCCTCGCGGGCCCCGGTTCGGCATCAGGTCGAGGCGCTGGCCGCGATAGAGCATCGCGGTGTCGAACGCCTGGGGCGCGGCGCTGTCGGGATCGGAGAGCGCGAACATGGCGAGCGAGAACTCGAGCGTTTGCCCGGGGGCGAGGCGTGCGAACGGGCCACACGAGACGAGCACGGCGTAGTCCTGCGGATCGTCCGTGTTCGCCGTCGGGTACTCGCCCGCGAGCGCGCCATAGCGATCCGCGTCCACGAGGGGAGGGCCGCCCTGCCCCGGCGGCGCGTCCGGGACGAAGAATTGCAGGCGGAACGTCGTGTCCCGGCGCGGGGCGCGTGCCAGCACCCGCGCCTCGCGCACACCCGGAAACGCGTCGTTGATGAACCAGCCGAGCGGGTCGGTGGTGTGCGAAAGCGGCAGGATCGCCACGGCGGGAGCCCCGGTCGCGCGGCTCGCGTCACGCACCAGGGCCGCCTCGCCGCTGACGGTCGTGATGCACGTCTTCTCGTAGGGGCCTGCCAGCGTGTCGAGACGGGAGTTGATCACGACCGAGAAGGGCACGCGGGAGACGAGATCGTCGAGGTGTCCGGCCGTGCCGTTCCGGGTACGCACGTCGAGGTCCGCGTAGAAGCCGAGCCGCACGTCGCGAAGCTCCTCGTTGCCCTTGTTCGTGATCGTGAACTGCAGGCCCGCGATGCCGTCGTGGCCGGGCATCGTCCAGGCGTAGGCCTCCTGGTGCACGGCGAGCCCCAACGGCACGTGGCGCTCGCCGGTCGGGTAGGTGTAGTTCACGGCCTCGGGCTGGTCGTCGGTGTAGTCGGCGGCCAGCATCTGCTGGGCGGGCAGGAGCACGTCCTCGTCCACGCGCCCGTCGCCATCGTCGTCGCGGCCGTTCAGCAGCTCCTCGTCGATGCGCCCGTCGCCGTCGTCGTCCGCATAGGCGCGCGTTCCCGGGTCACCGGCATTCCGCACGCGCACCGTGTCCGCCGGGTCGAGCGTCGGGCGCCACTCGAGGATCGGCCCGCCCGAAACGCGAAGCGTGCCGTCGGCCTTGCGGGCACCCACCCAGAGATCGGCGTGGTTCAGGAGTTCGTGGCCGCTGCCGCGTGGATACTCGAACGAGGGATCGAACGAGAGGCCCTTGTCGAAGAACGCGTTGCCCACGACGCCGATGTTCGTGATGCGCAGCGCGAAACGCCCGACATCGAGCAGCGGTCCGCGGTCGTTGATGTCCATGACCGCCGAGACCGGTGGCGCGAACGCGCCCGCCACGAGCACGAGGGCCAACGCGAGGCATCGCGGTTGCCAGGGATGGGAAGCCCGACGCGCTATGGGAATCCTCCCGCCCGATACGGGCGCAACTCCCGGTCCGGCGGACCGTAGCCGAGGGAGCGAGCCCATCGCAATCCCATTCGCGCGCTGACAGGGCACCACGAAGCTGGCAGAATCGCATGGACCGACCGGGCGCTGGGGGTGAGCATCCATACTCATGCTTGGGAATCGCGGGCCATGGCGCTGGGAGCGCTCGGCCTCTGGGCCGCACTCGCCGCGACCAGCTGCGGGGAG
>DATLUU010000664.1:0-3064 GCA_035577885.1 Verrucomicrobiia bacterium | reverse complement strand
TCGGCGTGTCGAGCTTGTGGGTCACCAGCGTCGCCATCGCCTGCGCGTAGAGATAATCCCCCATGATGATGGCCATCTCGTCGGTCCACAGACCGTTGACCGTGGGCAGCCCGCGCCGGAGTCCGCTCTTGTCCACCGAGTCGTCGTGGATGAGCGCGGCGGCGTGCACCAGCTCGACCACGGTCGCGCACACCACCGCGTCCTCGCCGAGGTGGCCGCGCAGCTTGGCGGTGAGCAGCAGCAGCGTCGGCCGGAACTTCTTGCCCCGGGTGGCAAGGACGTGTCCCCCGACCTGGTTCAGGATCGGGATCGGCGTCCGGAACAGCCCCTGCAGGCGGTCCTGGACCAGATCGAGCTGGCGGCGCACGGGCCGCTGCAGCGCGACGATGCTCGTATCAACGCTCATGGGCCTCGCGTGAGGGGCCTCGGAGTCGGCGGGTGGTAAAGAGGGAACGAAAAGGCGCGACGCAGGATACGGACGGGTCAGGACGCGGTCAAGCGCTGCCGCGCTCGGCGCGCATGCCGTCCAGGCGCTCGAGCAGCGCCTCGCGCGTATTGAGCGCCGGCTGCTCGATCACCTGGTCGAGCAGCGCCCGGAGCACGCCCCCCACCTCGGGTCCGGGCGGGAGCCCGAGCGTGCGCATGACGTCGTCGCCGTCCACCGCGAGCTGCTGCACGCTGAGCGCGGACGCCTCGCGCAGGACGCGCTCGATGCGTTTCGCCATCGCCTCGAGCCGGCGCGTGTCGGGGCCGCGCGTGCCGTTGCCGAGCGCGTCGGCCATGCGCAGGTCGAAGAGGTCGGCGACCTGCTCCACGCCGACGCGGCGCACGAACCGGCGCACCGCGGCGTCGCTCCAGGATTCCTGGAAGTCGAACATGTGCTCGCGGATCAGGTGCACGACGCGCTCGCGGAACTCGTTCGGGAACCGCAGCACGGCGAGGCGTGCGTCGGCGAGCTTGGCGCCCAGCTCCGCATGGCCGTAGAACGTGCCTTCGCCATCGCGCTCGACGCGCGTGCCCGGCTTTCCGATATCGTGCAGCAGCGCCGCCCAGCGCACCTCGGGCTTCCCGGGCGCGGCGGCGTCACAGGAGTAGAGCGAGTGGAAATAGACGTCGTAGGCATGGAAGCGGTTCTGCGGCACGCCGCGGCAGGCGGCGAGCTCCGGCAGCCAGCGCTCGAGCAGCCCCGCCTCGCGCAGGATCTCGAACCCGCGCGAAGGCCGGGCGGCCTCCATCATGCGCTCGAGCTCGCTGCGCACGCGCTCGATCGCGAGCGCGGAGACGCGGTCGTTCACGGCCGAGAGCGCGGCCCGCGTCTCGGGCTCGGGCTCCATCTCGAGCACGGCCGCGAGCCGCGCCACGCGCAGCGGCCGCAGCGCATCCTCGCGGAAGCGCTCGAGCGGATCTCCCACGGCCCGAAGCGTGCGCCTGAGGATGTCGCGCGCACCGCCGTGCGGGTCCAGGAGCCGGCCCTCGGCGATCGAGAACGCCAGCGCGTTCACGGTCAGGTCACGGCGGGCGAGATCCTCGAGCACGTCGCGCGTGAACCAGACCTGGTCGGGACGACGGAGGTCGGTGTACTCGCCTTCGCGGCGGAACGTGGTGACCTCGAGCTCGAGCCCCTCCCAGAGCACGAGCACGGTGCCGTGGCGCTCGCCCACGCCCTCGACGCGCGGGAACACGGCACGCACCTCCTCCGGGAGCCGGTCGGTGGACACGTCCCAGACCTCGTGCCGCGATGGGGCGGCACGCGGGCGCTCGAGCAGCACGTCGCGCACGGAGCCGCCGACGAGCCACGCCGCGTGGCCGTCGCCGGCGAGCCGCGCGAGCGCGAGCTGCAACCTCTCCGGCCAGGTGTGGGCGCGCAGCTTCGCCTCCGCGCGCCGGCGCGCCCCCTCGGCCGTGAAGCTCGCGAGCCACGTCAGCACCGGAAGCTCCTCGTGTTCGCGAGCGCGGTGACCGTGCTCGCGCTATGGGCGAACGCAGTGCTTGCGCACGGGCTTTTGAACCGCTCGCTCGCAACTGACTCGCTCGCGGCGGTGCCGGATTCGAGCCGCGCGCTCGCAACCGACTCCCTCGTCGCGCCCGCTGGCCGCGCATCCGCGCCCGACTCGATCGTCGCGCCGGCGGCGCGCGCCGACTCGCTGGTCTCGTTCCCGCCGCCGCGGGTGCGGGCGTGGCAGGTCGGGCTCGTGCGCGGCGACCGGATCGAGCATGCGAGCCTGTCGTTCGCGCTCACCTCGGCGCTCATCATCATCACCCGCAACCGGCCGGCGAGTGCGGCCACCGCGCTCGCGTTCGGCGTCGGCAAGGAGCTCTGGGACCAGCGCACGAGCCGCTTCGACCCGGTGGACCTCACCGCCGATGCCGTGGGCGTGGGCCTTGCCTCGCTGCTCGTCACGCCGCACGGGCCCTGATCCGGCGCGCGCCGACGGCTCAGTTGATGCCGCCCTTGCCTCCACCGCTGCTCGTCGGCGACGGCTCGGCCGGCTTCGTGTTGCCGTTCAGGCCGGCCACGAGCACGGTCGCGAGCACGGTGCCGCCGATCAGGCTCGTGCGCGCCCAGTCCACCTTGCGCGTGGTCAGGTGCTCGATGTCGTCGAGCGCCAGCCGCAGCGCCACCGTCTGGTCCACGGGGCCGTCCATCTCGTTGCGGCTGCGATAGCCGGTCAGCGAGTCGGAGGTGAACGAGGCGTAGTCGAACTCGTAGACCAGTCCATCGCGCGTCTCGACGCGCACGCCGTGACGTTCGTGGACCTGGCCGAAGTCGGAGCGCGGGATCTCGCGCAGGGCGGTGCAACCGTTCGCGGCAAGCAGCAAGGCGAGTACGACGGCGCACTCGACCCGGGAGCGTCTCATCCAGTTTCCCTTCCTTACCCGGAGGCCACCCGGTCGATGGTGGTTCAATGGATAGATTATGCGGCCGCTCGCAGGGGAGCAAGCGTCATCGCCGCGTGAATTCCGGCCCCGGACTCGGACCTCAGTCCCAGAGCAAGAGGCGGCCGCAGCCCTCGCACACGTGCAGTTGCGCCTCGCCGGGCGGCGGCGCCGCCGAGGTGGGCAG
>DATLUU010000663.1:0-7102 GCA_035577885.1 Verrucomicrobiia bacterium | reverse complement strand
CGCCGAACGGCGCCACCAGCGGTGCCACGCGCAACAGGGTCTCGGTGTGGGCCCGCACCCCCGAGCGCATGAGCTTCCACAGCGTCTCCTGGTCGCTCGCCACGATCGCGGGCCGCGGCGTGTCGGCCGCCCACACGGCGCGGAACCGCGTCGCGAGCCGGGCCGCCTCGTCCGGGGCGTCCGTGCGGATCCCCTGCAGGCACACGCCGTCGGCGTGCGCATACTGGCGGATCACCGCGTCGTTCTCGGGGTCCAGTCCGCCGCGGAAGCCGGCGCGACCGGCACCCATCAGGTAGGTGACGCGCGGCGCCGGATCGCCATCGCGTCCGGCCAGCGCCGCCAGTCGACGCTCCGCCTCCGCACGGGAGGCCAGCGTCATCGCCACGGCGGCGTCGGTGGCGATCTTGCCACTCTGCTCGGCGGTGTCGGAGAGCGCCACGAACACGCGCACGATGGCTTCACGGTCGTCGAAGCGGGTCACGAATCCTGGCCGGGGTGCGCCGGCGCTTCCGTCGCCGTTGGTGAGCGCGCCGTAGAGCGCCTCGAGCAGGTCGGGAAGGCGGGCGAGCGCGGCGACGTTCTCGACCAGGGGAACGAGCCGGATGCGCTGCACGCGCTCGATCAGCTGCGCACGCCGGGCTCCGGTGATCCGGGCGGAAAGGAAGTCATCCACCCGCTCGCGGGACCCGTGGAACAACCCTTCGATCGCCTCGCTGTAGAGCGTCGCCACCTTGCACATGGCGTCGATGTCGCCGAGGGCGCAGATCTGCGGAATGGTGAGCTCGTAGATGGCGTTCTGCGCCGGGACATGCCCCACCCGCTCGCACGCGAGGTGGAAGATGAAGTTCGCCCTGGCCACCGCCGCCAGGATCTTGGAGATCTTCTCCTCGTCCGGCTCCAGCCACGGATTCGGCACCCGGACCAGCAGGTGCCGGTCCTCGCCGGCGACCATGCCGCGCCACAGCATCGCCAGCACCACCTTCTCCGGCATCTCCAGCCACTCGGGACTGATGTGCCGGCCCTCGAAGTCGATGAGGACCTCGTTGCACTGGCCGAGGAGGTCGGCGATCGACTCGTCGAATTCCTGCCGCGCCTCGACGAGCGGGTTGTCCTCGAGGTGCGCGAGCGCCCGCGCGCTGTCGCCCGAGACCGTGCGCAGCGCATGCTCGAGCTGGTCGACACGATGGCGCGTGGAATCGGGGTGCTTGGTGCCCGTGAGCCGCGCCCCGGATCCCGGCTCCGGAGCGGCGCTCCTCGGCGCCAGGTCCGGCATCGCCTTGCGGGCCGCGCGATGGATGCCGGGCCCGAGCGCGTCGAGCGCTTCGTACCCCGACGCGCTGCACACGCTCGACCACACGCGGTCCTCGATCGAGCGCGCGGCGATCGACGGCGGGCTCGAGCCGTTTCGGGACTGGCCGAGCAGGGCGTTCCGCAGGCGGTCCATGAACATCGCCAGCTCCCCGACGTCCTTCGAGCCGTAGGAGAGCCGCTGCCACGTCCCATAGCGCCGCTTGTCGGCGCCGGCGAACGCGGCGAACGGGATCCCGCCCATGCCGGCCCCGAGGAGCAACTCGAACGCGTCCTCGGAGTCGCGGACCGTCGAGCGCTCGCGCACGCCGTTCCTCAGGCGCTCGAACGACTCGCCGACCAGGCCCGGGAACGCGAGCGGTGCGTAGAAGGTGCCGCCGTAGTCGCTGCGCTCCACGCCCAGGGCGGACATCTCGTCGGCGGCCGTGGCCATGAAGTCACGGCGCTCGCGCATGCTCGGGGACGGGCGGCGGATCGCCGCCAGCGGGCTCTCGAGCGCCGCGAGCGCCCAGTCCTGGGCGAGCGTCGACGGGTTCGCCGTCAACCACGCGGCGAGGTTCGCGAGCACGTCGCGGGCGCGGAGCTGGCCGCTGCGGATGCCATCGGACAGCGCCACCCAGCACGCACGCGCGCCCGTCGAGGCGCCGAACATGTCCATCTTCGACAGCCCCGACAGCGTCACCACCCAGTCGCGCCATTCGGGATCGGCGAACGCCGGGTTCACGAAGTCGCCGCTGTAGTCCAGCCGCTGGTAGACGGCGTCGTAGAGGACGAACACCCGATGCTTCACCGCGACGCGCACCAGGGCTTCGACCAGGGCGCGAGGATAGACGCGCCCGGTGGGATTGTGCGGGTTGTTGAGGATCACCGAGGACACGCCGCCGCGCGAGAGCAGCAGATCGAGCTGCTCGGGATCGGGCTCGAACCCGGGCGCGTCCGTGGGCAGCTCGACGACGCGCTTGCCCGCCCGCGTCACGAACCAGTCGTACTCCCAGCTCGGGCGCGGCACGACCACGCCCGATCCGTCGGCGCCCAGCACCTCGAGCACCATCGCCAGCCCGCTGCGCGTACCCGCGGTGAAGAGCACCTCGTCGGGCAGGAATCGCACCTGCGAGCCCGGATAGTCGATCTGCCCGTCGCGGTTGATGAACTCCGCGATCGCCGCGCGCACCTCCATCCGCCCCACCGACGGCCCATAGCTGTGAACGGAATTGCGCGTGATGCGCTGGGCGCCGCGCACGACCTCGGGATGCGGCGCGAAGTCCGCATTCTTGTAGTCGCCCTGGGTGAGATCGAGCGCGCCCTCCTGCTGCACCCGGCGCGCGAACACGCGCACCAAGGGCTCGGGAGTCGAGAGCGAACGGCTCGAGATCAGCCGCGCCGATGCGAGATCCAGGATCCTCGGAGAGGAGCCCTGGGTGGCGGTCGATACACTGCTCACATGCGCGTCCATCGTCGAGCCTCAAGCGGCACCCAGTGAATCGTCATGCGGCCAAACGCCACCGTACTGAAACCATAGTCACTGCCTTTGGGGCCGCCAATCGGTGAATTGCCTGAGCAACTCGGCAGTCCACACCGCATGTCTTCGCGCACGGCGGTCGTTGCCACGTTGCGAACACGTGACCGCAGCGTGATCGCTTGCGCGCGAGGCGCTGCCTCTACTACAAACCGCCATCGCGTCGCTTCCGGTCATCGAGCCCCTCCTTATGAATACGGAGGGTTGTCGGTTCTCGATATGTCACGAACCGGGACCGCGCGCGAGAGCTGGGTCAGGGGCGCGCGGATCGTGGGCCCCGCGAGCGGAGCGTTCGTGGCCGCGATCGAGCTCGGAACATCTGGGGCCGACACCGAAAAGGCCCTCCGTACGTTCCACCTCATCCGTGTTTGCGCGCGCGACGAGCCCCGGCGCCGGGTTTCTCGCCGGCACGGTCGTCGGCTGGCCCACCTTCATCCATGCCGCGAACCACCGCTCGGTCGACGCGCGGGCGACCCGGTCGCGTCGCTGACGTTCCTGGCGCCCATCACTCGAGCCCGACGCGCTCGCTGCGTCGTTCCATCAACACCACGTCGCGCCAATGGCCGAGATGCCGGCCGATCCGCTCGCGCACGCCGAGCACGCGGAAGCCACAGGCTTCGTGCAGCGCGAGGCTCGCCGCGTTCTCCGGGAAGATCCCGGCCTGGAGCGTCCAGATGCCGGCCTCCTCGGAGGCGCGGCACATCGCCACGAGCAGCGCGCGGCCGACACCACGACCGCGCGCCGCCGCGGCCACGTACACGCTCTCCTCGGCGACGCCCGCATAGACGGCGCGGCCGGAGACGGGGGAGAGCACGCACCAGCCCAGCAGCTCACCCGACGGGTCGCGAGCGACCAGGCGCGGGTTCTTGTGATGCGCGGTGTCGAACTCCTCCCAGCGCGGAGCCTCGGTCTGGAACGTGGCGTGGCCGGCGGCGATGCCCGCCGCGTAGATCGCGAGCACCGCTGCGGCATCCGCCTCGCTCATGGGCTCGATCGCGACCGGGCCGCCCCCGACGCGGCCGCCGCTCACGCGCGGAAAGCCGCTGCCAGCTCCGGCGGCAGCTCGCGGTCGCGCGCCGCCACCGCGCACTCGGTGGCACCGAGCACGCCGTCCTCGACGACGACGCCGCGCAGGAGCGGCGCGGGCACCATCTCGAAGTAGACGTTGCGAGGCCGGACGCCCTTCGGGGCGTCCTCCCACAGTTCGGACGCAGGCATCTCGGTGATGCCGAGCGCGGCGGTGCCGCCGGGCATGAGCTTCCGGCGCACCGCGATCGACCACACCGGTACGCCGTGCTCGCGCGCGGCGAGCGCAGCCGTGTAGGAGCCGATCTTGTTGATCACGCCCTGCTCGGTGACCGCATCGGCGCCGAGCCACACCGCGGCCGCCTGAGAGATCAGCAGCGGCAACGCGGCGTCGGCGACGATCCAGGTCTCGATGCCGGCCGCCGCGAGCGCGCGCGCGGTGCCGCGGCCTTCGAGCAGCGGGCGCGATTCGGCCACGAGCACGCGTGGTCGCCGGCCCGCCTTCACCAGCGCCAGAAGCGCCGCGAGCACGCCGTCGCTCGCCGAGAGCGTTGCGATCCACGGCTCGCTCGTGGTCACGAGCTGCGCCGCGACGTTCGCCGCGTCGGCCACGGCCTGCTCCAGGTCACGGCGCTCCGCGGCACAGCTCGCGGCGAGGTGCGCGCGCAGGTCGGCGGCGCGATCGCCGCGCTGGACCGCCGCGTCCGCCACCGCGAGCGCGCGCGCCGCGAGCTGGTGCACGAGCGCCATGCTCGGCTGCGCCGCCTGGGCCGCGCGCAGCCACGCCAACAGCAGCGCACGCATGGCCGGCGCCTCGGCGCTCCGGTCCGTGGCCGCCCAGCGCTCGAGCGCGTCCAGGAACCCGCGGCCGACACCCGCGGAGCCGCTCGTGCGGTCGCGCGCGAACGCCTCGGTCATGAGAGCCTCATGGGAGCCTCACGGCAGCCTGCTCACTTCGAGAACAATTGTCGGAGCCACGACAGCGTCACCTGCCGGCCCAGCTCGCCGAACGCCTCGGTGAGCGGGATCTCCTTGGGACAGGCCTCGACGCAGAGCTGTGCGTTGCCGCAGTCGGCGAGCCCGCCGCGGCCCATGATCGCATCCAGCCGCTCCTGGGCGTTCATGCGGCCGGTGGGATGCGAGTTGAAGAGCCGCACCTGCGCGATCGGTGCCGGGCCGATGAACTCCGAGTGGTCGTTGTACTGCGGGCACACCTCCATGCAGCAGCCGCAGGTCATGCAGCGCGAGAATGCGTATTCCGTTTCCTGCTCGGCGGGGGAGAGCCGCGGTCCCGCGCCCAGGTCGTACGTGCCGTCGATCGGGATCCACGCCTTGACGCGCTTCAGCGCATCGAACATCGGCGAGCGGTCCACCTGAAGATCGCGCACGACCGGGAACTTGGTGAGCGGCTCGAGCACGATCGCGCCCTCGCCCAGCGAATCCACGAGCGCGGTGCACGACTGGCGCGGCTTGCCGTTCACGAGCATCGTGCACGAGCCGCACACCTCCTCGAGACACGACGCCTCCCAGTGGACGGGCGTGGTCGCCTGGCCCTGCTTCGTCACCGGGTGCTTGCGGATCTCCATCAGGCAGGCGACCACGTTCATGTTCGGCTGCCACGGCAGCGAGAACTCCTCCCAGCGCGAGCGTCCCGTGGGCGTGTCCTGTCGCTTGACCTTGAGCTCGATCGTCTGGCGCGGCATCAGTCGTACTTCCTCTCCACCGGGGCGCACAACGACACGTCGACCGGTGCGTAGCGCAGGCAGGGACGCTCGGGTGTGTGCGAGGCGATCGTCGTCTTCAACCAGTTCGCGTCATCGCGCTTCGGGAACTCGGGCTTGTAGTGCGCGCCCCGGCTCTCGTCGCGCGCGAGCGCGCCGAGTGTGACCACGCGCGCCAGGTGCACCATGTTCCAGAGCTGGTTCAGGAACGACAGCGGCGCGTTCGCCCACACGCCATGGTCGAGCACGCCGGCCCGGCTCCAGCGTTCCGTGAGTTCCTGCAACTTCGCATCGGTGGCCCGCAACTTGTTGTTATCGCGCACGATGGTGACGTTCTCCAACATCACCTTTCCAAGCTCGTCCGCGAGCGCGTAGGGATTCTCCTTGCCGTCCCGCTTGCCGAGCTCGGAGAAGCGCGCCGCCCACTTCTTCTCCGCGGCCTCGAGCACCGACGGCCGCGGGTCGTCGACGTGCGCGCTCGACTTGAGATAGGCGAGCACCGCGGGCCCCGCCACCTGGCCCGCGTACACGCACGACAGCAGCGAGTTCGCGCCCAGCCGGTTGGCGCCGTGGTACTGGTAGTCGCACTCGCCCACGGCGTAGAGACCCTCGATGCTCGTGCGCTGGTTGCGCGCGCTGGCGTGGCTCAGGAATCCGTCGCTCGTGCGTTCGTAGTCCACCCACAGGCCACCCATCGAGTAGTGCACCGCGGGGTAGATCTTCATCGGCTGCTCGCAGGGATCCTCGCCGGTGAACTTCTCGTAGATCTCGAGGATGCCCTCGAGCTTCTTCTTCAGCGTCTCCCGCGGGATGTGCGTCAGGTCCAGGTACACGACCATGCCGCCGCCGACGCCGAGGCCCATGTCCACGCAGACCTTGTGGATCTCTCGGCTCGCCACGACGCGCGGCACGAGGTTCTGGTACTTGGGATACTTCTCCTCGAGGAAGTACCAGCGCTCGCCCTCGGGGATGCTCTTCGGCGGGCGCGCATCGCCCTGCTTCCTCGGCACCCACACCCGGCCGCCTTCGCCGCGCGCCGACTCGCTCATCAACCGCAGCTTGTCCATGCCCGGGATGGCGGTGGGGTGGACCTGGATGAACTCGCCGTTCGCATAGTCGGCGCCCTCCATGTAGGCCACGGCCGCGGCCGACCCGGAGTTGATGATCGAGTTCGTGCTGCGGCCGAACATCAGGCCGGGGCCGCCCGTGGCCATGACCACCGCGCCCGCGGCGAACGCCTGCGGCTTCATGCTACGGAGGTCCAGCGCCACGAGTCCGACGCAGCGGCCGTGGTCGTCGCGCGCGAGCCCCACGAACTCCCAGCCCTCGTACTTCTTCACCACGCCCGCGGCCTCGTGGCGGCGCACCTGCTCGTCGAGCGCGTACAGGAGTTGCTGCCCGGTCGTCGCGCCGGCAAACGCGGTGCGGTGGTGGAGCGTGCCGCCGAAGCGGCGGAACTCGAGCAACCCCTCGGGCGTGCGGTTGAACGTCACGCCCATGCGGTCGAACAGGTAGATGATGCCCGGGGCCG
>DATLUU010000662.1:0-2382 GCA_035577885.1 Verrucomicrobiia bacterium | reverse complement strand
CGCCGCCACATCCTCGAGCGTGCTGACGCAGGCACCGGCCAGCAGCCCGCGAACGAGCGGCCACATCTCGGCCAAGACCCCGCGTCCGCCGATCCCGTCGACGAAGCTCGGCGTGTACTCGATCGCGCGCGGCTCGCCCGCGGCGAACGACGCCGCGAGCGGCGCCGCGGTCTCGACCTCGCAACCGAACACCGGCGCGCTCGAGCCCGCGGCGCGGAGCGCGAGCGCGATGCCGGACGAGAGTCCGCCGCCGCCGTAGGGCACCAGCACCGCGGCCGGCTCGGGAAGATCCTCGAGGATCTCGAGCCCGATGCCCGCGTTGCCCGCGATCACGCCTTCGTCCGCGACCGGATGGACGAAGAGCCCTTCGAGGCCCGGGTAGCTCCGCTCCTCCATCACCTGCCACCAGCGCGCGAACGGGACTTTTTCGACTCGCGCGCCCAGGCGCGCGAGTGCGTCCAGCTTTGCCGCGGGCGCGTGGTCCGGCGCCACCACCGTGCACGGCACGCCGAGCGCGCGCGCCACCCAGGCCACGCCCTGCGCCATGTTACCCGCGCTCGCCGTGGCGACACCGGCCGCGAGCGACTCGCGCGACGCGAGCGCGATGGCATTCGCCGCACCGCGGATCTTGAACGAGCCGATCGGCTGCAGGCACTCGAGCTTCAGCCAGATCTCGCGCCCGCCCTCCGGCTGGGGGAGCCGCACGAGCGGCGTGCGGATCGCGTGGCGCGCGGCCCGAGCGTGCGCCGCGCGCAGGTCGGCGAGCGTTGGCTTCGTGATCGCGAACGGTCCCGCGTGCGACGTCGCCATCGCCGTCAGGGCGTGGGGTGGGGAGTGTGCGAGCGGACCGCGTCCATGCGCCGACCTTGGCGGAAGCGCGACGCGGGCGTCAATGCAGGCACGGCAAAGCACCTCACATCGGCGTTCACCCGGCCAATCCCCCGACAGGACCGGATGAAGCCGATGGAGGTGACGGCGACACCCGCTTTCGGAGCGGGCAGTCAGGCTTTGAGTCTCAGGTCGCGGCCCGGCGTGACAGGAATTCGTCGTCCCGTCCCCAAGCCCGGCGCTGCGAGCGGCCTGGGTCGGCGCCCCACCGCCCTTCGACGTCACAACCGGGGCGCGAGACCGGACTTCGATCTCGAATCCGGGGCGAAAATGAACGCTCTTGAACACGCCACCACCGTTCGGCACATTCTCGGTTCCCCCGACTGCCTCGCGCTTCCTTCTGCGACGCCGGCCCCCGCGCCGACGTTGCCCACGAACTGCGCCAGGAGGTGTCCCGGAGACATGGCCGAGCCCCCCCAGGGCCCCGGCGACGCCGAGGCCCGCGTCGACTGGAAGCGCGTGCGCACGCGTGCCCTGGCGACGCTCTACCCTCGCATGGGCGGCTTTCACGTCGACGACATCGAGGACGCGGCGCAGAAGGTCAGCCAGGAGTGCCTGCAGTTCGTGCGCCAGAACGGGACGCCACGCTCGATCGATGCCGTCGTCTGCGTCATCGCCCAGCGCATCGCGGCGGACGAGATCAAGCGGCGCGTGCGCGAGCGCAAGGCACTTGGAAATGGCGAGGTCGGCCCCACGCTCCACCCACCCCAGGACACGGACCTGTACGAGGCGATCGACACCACGGTCTTCCTCATCCGCGGCTACTACCTCCTCAGGCATGCGCTGTGCGTGGAACAGCTGGACGCGAGGCTGCAGGGCGTGACGTTCGAGTCGCAGGCACGGTCGCGTGGCGTGACGCCCACCCTGCTGCGGAAGCGCTGGGAGCGGTGCATGGACAAGGTCCGTGAGGCGGTGCGACGCGGGCGTCTCCGGATCCCGCTCGAGTTCCCGCACTCCGGGAGCCGCAGGTGACGCCCGACCTGCACGCGCGCTTCCAGGCCGGCCTGGCCGCCCACCTCGCCGGGATGCTGCCCGCCGAGGAGACCGAATGGATGGACGCGCACGCCGGCCAGTGTGCCGACTGCGGGAACCTCCTGGGTCGCGGCAGGGCGCGATTCGCGCAGCTGGGAACGAGCGGCGTTCACATCCCCGCCGAGATGCTGTCCACGTTCCTGGTCGAGCCCAACGAGCTGACGCCGCTCGAGCGCGAGCTCGTCGGCCGTCACCTCGAAGCCTGCGCCGCCTGCCGCCAGGACATGGAGGAGATGGCGCGCGCCGCGGGCGTGCCGCCGCGCATGAAGGCGCCGGGGGCCTCCGGCAGCGAAGGGGGCGGCACGGGAACGGTGCTCGTTCTGCTCACGGCAGCGATGCTCACGACGTTCGTACTCTGGCGCCAGGCGAGAAGTCCGCCGGCACCGCCGTCGGCGCCGCCGATCGTCGCCCTGCCCTCACCCACATTGGAAGCCGCTCTCGGGGGAGAACCTCTTCTGGTGC
>DATLUU010000661.1:0-2587 GCA_035577885.1 Verrucomicrobiia bacterium | reverse complement strand
GCGTGGAGTTCGGTCAAGGCGCGCGCGACCGGCTTGGGGGCGGTTTCTCGAGCGGGCAGCCGCGAAGAGTTCATCTCCGAGCACTATTGGGGCTACACGCGGCAGCGCCACGGCGGCACACTCGAGTACCGCGTGGAGCATCCAAGGTGGACGGTATGGAGCGCAGAGCTCATCGAGCTGCCGCCGCTCGACCTCCTGTATGGCCCGGCGCTGGCCATCGCCCTGAAGCACCCCGCGTCCGCGTTCGTCGCCGACGGCTCGGCCGTGAGCGTGCACCGCGGCGTACGGCTGCGGTGAGAGGCTGATTGCGCGCCTCGGGCGCACACCCTAGTTTTCCGCGCTCACGCCGCCCTGACCTCGAACCCTCCTGGATCCCCAGTGCCCGTCCTCGGCTCGCACTTCAAAGATCTCGTCGCCCGCTATCACGGCCCGGAAGGCGACCAGTTCGCGCTCGAAGAGTTGGTGCCGGTTGCCACACGCTTCCTCACGCCGGAATCGCGCGTGCTCGAAGTGGGATGCGGATACGGTAGGAACCTTATGGCGCTGGCATCCACGAAGCCCAGAATGGTGGTGGGCTCCGATGTGGACGAAGGCGAGCTGAAGCGCGCCGCCGACAAGCGCGCGACACTCCCGGCCAGCCACTACGCGCGCATCGAGCTGGTCCGCCAGGAACCGCGCCGCCTCCCTTTCCGCGATGACACCTTCGACATGGTCGTGCTCTGGCAGGTGCTCGAGCATCTCTTCGGTCAGGAACTCAAGCAGACGGTGGTCTCCGAATGCGTGCGCGTGCTGAAGCCCGGCGGCGTCGTGCTGGTGGAGACGCCCAATCAATGGTTCCCCGTTGATTACCACGACAACAAGCTGCCGTTCGTGCACTGGGTGCTGCCGCTCCCGGCGCGCGAGTGGCTCACTCACCGGGTGCGCGGCATGAAGTACCATCCCTCCGAGTACGTTTACCTGGGCTCGTGCGAGCGTCTGCTCAAGAACGCGCCGAATGTGCGCGCCGTGCGCAAGGAGACGCGGGTATACTTCGCGCCCTCGTTCGCCGAAGCGTGGCGCGGGCTCGCGGGCACGCAGGTGGGCGCGAAGCGTTGGATCTTCGCGCTCGCGTGGCCGTACCACGCGGTGGCGCGCCTCTGGGGCGGAAGCGCCGACAGCATTCTGCCGTCGCTGCGCGTGGTGTGGAGGGTGGAGAAACCGTGATCGTCTGGTAGTGAAGCCGTTCGCCGCCGCAGCCGAGATCGAGTCGTTCTTGAGAACGGGGTTGGAATGATCAAGTTCATGTTGTTCATCGACGGTACGTGGCTCTACTCGAACACCTCGCGCCTCGTGGAGGCCTCGGGCGAGCCGGGCTTCGTCCTCGATTTCGGCCGGCTCCCGCGCGTGCTCGCGGAAGAGGTCGGCCGCCGCCTCGGCCACGACGAGTGGACCGTGGTGCGCACCCACCTGTTCGGCAGCTACGCGGCGAACGTGGACCCGCGCGACCGCGAGCCCGTCGAGCGCCGGCTCAACTTCTTCACCATGCTCCGCCAGCAGCACCACTACGAAGTGGAGGCGTTCCCGATCGAGTTCCGCGGCAAGCGCCTGCGCCGTACCGACCGCGACGCCACGGACACGTTCGAGCCGAAGGAGAAGTGCGTCGACATCGCGCTCGCGACCAGCATGCTGTTCAACGCCTCCATGTCGAACGCCTACGATGTCGCCATCGCGGTGCTGGGCGACCAGGACTTCAAGCCCGTACTCCAGAGCGTGCGCCGCCTCGGCAAGCGCGTGGCGATCGCGAGCATCGCCGGCGCCTGCTCGGGCGAGTACACGGACCCGGCCGATCGCGCGCGGGTGCGCGACGTCGAGCTGTTGTGGCTCGAGGACCTGCTGCCGCGGCTCGCACGGCGCTACGACCCGCACTTCCTCGACTGCCAGTCGCCGTCGCACAAGGGCGAACGCCGCGTGGAGACGACCTACTATCCGAAGCGCGGCGAGAAGTTCTACTGCCCGGCCTGCCGCGAGGAGTTCGCGAGGCAGCGCGAGGCGGCGGCGCTCGCGGGCGGCACGGTCGCGGGCAACGGCGGCAACGGCTCCATCGGCCACGCCGCCGTGGAGACGTTCACGGTCGCGCCCACCGACACCATGCTCATGGGGGTGGTGAAGCACAAGCGCGTGGATCGCAACTACGGCTTCATCATGGTCGACGGTTGCGGCCAGTTCGATGGCGCCGAGTACTTCTTCCACGAGTCCGACATCACCGACGGCACGCGCTTCGCCGAGCTGGCCGAGGGGACGTACGTGGATTTCCAGGTGAAGTCAGAACCGCCCCCCGGCAAAGCGCCCCCGGCGCGCAACGTCCGGCGGCGCGTTACGGTGTGATCCCATGGCGGCATCGACCCCCGAGGTGCGCGAAGCGGTAGAAGTGCTCTCCAGCACGCCCGAGATGCTCGATCTCTGGCTCTCGGGGCTCTCCACGCCGTGGTTGAACGCGCGCGAGGGCGACGGCACGTACAGCCCGCTGGAAGTGGTCGCGCACCTCACGGACAACGAGGAAGTCGACTGGATGCCGCGGCTCGAGATCGTGCTCGAGTTCGGCGAGTCG
>DATLUU010000660.1:0-2333 GCA_035577885.1 Verrucomicrobiia bacterium | reverse complement strand
AGCGGGGCGAAGCCCAGGCGGGTGGCGCTGAGCGTGTAGGTCCCGGGCGCGATGCTCTCGAATACGAAGCGGCCCTTCTCGTCCGTGTAGACGGGGCTCGAGCCGCCGACGACCACGACCTCGACGAGGTCGATGGGGGCCCGCGATTCCGAATCGAGGATCCGGCCCAGGATCTTGACCCCCGACGGTGGATTCGTCGCCTGCGCCGCGGCGGGAAGCGGCAACACGCCGAGGACCAGCCCCAGCAGGATCCCGCACGCCCGAGTGGTTCTCATGATGCTCAGTCTCCTCAGGGTGATACACGATGCACCGACAAACGAGCATTGATACTAAGAGAGTTCCACCTCACACCGGTACAGAATTGACGTCGCGTCGGCGCGCGCGCGGGAGTGTCGTCTGGCGTTTACGGTTTCGCAACCGGGAGAGCATGCGGGACCACACTTTCCTTCGTGACTGAGAACTCCGGTGTGCGACGTTGCATTTTTCATTGACGTTGCCTTGTATTCTCAATGAGTATTCTTTTGTACTCATCACGGGGCCGAACTCGCGGTCCCGAGGCCAGTGCCAGGGCCGGCGCGGGAATGGCGGCGCCCCCACGCACCGCCAAGTCGAGGTGTTTCGTTGTCCCCGGTCGCCGCTCCTGCCGTCCCCACCGGCAGCAGCCTCGGCTTCGGATCCATATCCGGAGCACGAGGCCATGAGTTGATACACCGCCGCCAGCTCCCTCGTGCCGTCGCGTTCGTTTCCGCAGCGATGAGCCACGAGCGCGGGGCCCTCCCGGCGCCATCGACCGGTGCCGCCCTGTCTGCGACGACGCTGAGCCATGGCGCCGCCGCGACGCATCCCATCCGCCTGAACGCGCGACCCGATTCGAGGAGGGGCTAGCCCCATGTTGCATTCGATCGTTCGATTCAGTTTGAAGTTCAGATTCCTCGTGATCGCGCTGGCCGTGGGAGTGGTCGGCTTCGGCGTCCTGCGCCTGCGCAGCATGCCGGTCGACGTGCTCCCGGAGTTCTCGCTGCCGTCCGTCGAGATCCAGACCGAATCACTCGGGCTCTCCGCCGAGGAGGTGGAGCAGCTGATCACGGTCCCCATGGAGCAGGACCTCCTCAACGGCGTTCCGTGGCTGCACTCCATCCACTCGGAATCCGCCCCCGGCGTGTCCTCGGTGACGATGGTGTTCGAGCCCGGGACCGACCTCATGCGCGCCCGCCAGATGGTGAGCGAGCGCATGACCCAGGCCGTGGCGCTCCCCCACGTGTCCGCGCCGCCGCTGATGCTCCAGCCGACGTCGTCCACGAGCCGCATGCAGATCGTCGGCTTGTCCTCGAAGACCATGACGCCGATCCAGTTGTCGGTGCTCGCCCACTGGACGATCGCGCCCCGGCTGATGGGCGTGCCGGGCGTGGCCAACGTGGCGATCTGGGGCGAGCGCGAGCGCCAGCTGCAGGTGCAGGTCGATCCCAAGCGGCTCCGGGAGAACGGCGTATCGCTCCTCGACGTGCTGGAGACGACCGGCAACGCGCTATGGGTGTCGTCGTTGAGCTTCGTCGAAGCCTCGACGCCCGGCACCGGCGGCTTCATCGAGACCGACAACCAGCGGCTCGGGATCCGGCACATCCTGCCGATCGTGTCACCGCAGGGGCTGGCGCAGGTCCCGATCGGCAACACGCACCATCGCCTCGGGGACGTCGCCAACGTCGTCGAGGATCACCAGCCGTTGATCGGTGACGCGATCACAGGGAAAGGTGCCGGCCTGCTGCTCGTCATCGAGAAGTTCCCTGGCGCGAGCGCGCCGGACGTGACCCACGGCGTCGAGCAGGCGCTCGCCGAGTTGAGCCCCGGCCTCCCCGGGATGGAGATCGACCGGAACGTCTTCCGGCCGGCGACGTTCATCGAGTCGGCGATCCGCAGCTTCGGACGCGCCGGTGCGATCGGGCTCGTCCTCGTGGCGTTCGTGCTCCTGGTGCTGATGTTCAACTGGCGGACGGCACTGGTCGCGTTCGTGAGCATCCCCGCCTCGATGATCACCGGCGCGGCCGTGCTCTCGGCAACGGGCGCATCGCTGAACGTCGTCACCGCCACGGGCCTGATGATCGCGATCGGCGCCGTCGTCTGTGCCGCCGTGGCGGACGTGCAGATCATGCTCCAGCGCATCCGCATGGAGGGCAACGGCAAGTCCCCTGGGAGCATCATCCTCGCCGCGCTGTTCGAGTCGCGCGCCTCGATCGCGTACGCCGGAGCCATCCTGCTGCTGGCGATGGCGCCGGTGTTCTTCGTGGGCTCGACTTACGGTGCGTTCCTGCGCCCGATGGTGCTGTCGTACGGCCTGG
>DATLUU010000659.1:0-5147 GCA_035577885.1 Verrucomicrobiia bacterium | reverse complement strand
CCGGCGCCCGCGAGGCGCGTCCGCTCGCTCACTCGGGGCTGATCTCCGTCCCGCCCGTGCTCCCGGGGCCCGTGCGCCCCAGCACCACCGGCGGTGCCGGCGCCGCGTGGACGAGCAGCCACTTCCCCGCGCTCACCACGGCGGGATAGCGCTTGGTGTCCCCGGCGCTGACGCCCGCGTAGCGTTCGCGCGCGACCAGCGCCCAGCGCCCGCGGTCGAGCTCCGCACGCACGCCCGCCGCGTCGCCCGGCTCCGGCAGCAACAGCCGGTCGCTGTAGAAGACGAACTGGTGGGCGATCGAGAAGTAATTGCCGCCCGCGAACCGGATGGCGTCGTGCTCGCGCACCAGCGAGCGGGCGGCGGCGGCGAGCAGCTGGATGTCGGGCCGCCGCGGTGCGGGTGAGCCGATGGGCGTGAGCGCCAGGAACGCGCCCGCTGCGGCCGCGAGCGCGAAGCCGCCGAGCACGACGCGCGTGCGCAGTCGCTCGCCCGGGAGCCACGTCCCGAGCGCGCGCGCCGAGAGCAGCGCCAGTGCCGGGAACACGCTCATCGCGTACCACAGCTTCTGCTCGTGCGCCGCCGAGAGCAGGCCGAGCACGACCACCGGCCACGCGAACAGCAGCCGCGCGCCGTCGCGCGGCTTCCACTCGCGCGGCAGCGTGCTCGCCGGTGTGTACACGGTCACCGGCGCGAACGACTCGCGCGCCACGAGCCAGAGTCCGTACGCCGCCGCCGGCAGCCACGGCCAGTAGGTGAGCGTGAGCTCGCGCACGTAGCCGAGCGGCGACGAGTGCGACGCCGCCTCGGCGCCGGTGCCGAGCCCGCGCTGCACCAGGAGCCACGCCACGTGCTCGCGCAGGAACGCGTCGCGGTGCGTCGCCAGCTGGTAGCCGTACCAGGGCAGCAGCACCGCGATCGCGACGAGCGGCGCGAGCCAGGCGCCGGTCTCGAGCGCGCGCCGCAGGCGCCGGCACCAGGTCATGTGCACCGCGATCACGATCAGCGGCAGGAGGCCGAGAGCGCTCTTCGTCAGCACGCCGAGGCCGGTGAGCACGCCCACCGCGATCCAGGCGGGACGCTCGCCCTCCCACGCGCGCCGGTAGGCGAGCAGCGTGAGCAGGAAGAGCGCGCTCAAGAACACGTCGAACATGGCGTGGTTCGCGTACTTCAAGAAGTAGCCGGTGGCGAGCAGCACCACCGCGGCGGCCCAGCACTCGAACGGCTCGAAGCCGAGCCGGCGCGCGAGCCGGTGGGTGAGCGCCACGCACGCCACACCCGCGAGCGCGCTCCACAGCACCGCCGCGAACGCGCTCACGCCGAGCACGGCGAACGTGCCCGCCATGAGCCAGAGGAACAGCGGCGGGTTGTCGAGCCGCTCGATGCCGGCGAAGCGGGGCGTCAGCCAGTTGCCGGTCTCGAGCATCTGCTTCGCCTTCTCGGCGTAGTAGGCGTCGTCGTAGTTGGCGAGTGGCCCGGCGCCTGCACGCGCGAGCAGGATGACCGCCGCGCACGCGATGAGCAGCGCGAGGTGCGCGTTCGGGTCCAGCAGCAGCGCCCGCACGCGCGCGAGCGGCGTGTCGCCGCCCCCGGTGGTCACCCGCGCGCGGTCCGCGTCAGCGGGAACCCCGCGGCGGACCTTCGGATCCCCGGTGGGCCGCGAAGATGGCCGCGGGCGGAAAGCCCAGGCGTTTGAGCTGGAATTGCGCCACCGCGGCGAGCGTTCCGATCCCGTAACGCACGCTGCGCTGGAAACCGATGCTCGAGGCCTCGGGCATGTAGCGCACCGGCACCGGGATCTCGCCGAGGCGGAAGCCCGCGTCGATCGCCGAGACCAGGAGCTGCGAGTCGAAGACGAAGTCGTCGGAGAAGCGCTCGAACGGGATGGTCTCCAGCACCTCGCGACGGTAGGCGCGGAAGCCGCTGTGGAACTCGCCCATGTTCTGGCCGAGACAGATGTTCTCGATCAGCGTCAGGATGCGGTTGCCGAGGTACTTGTAGAGCGGCATGCCGGACTCGAGGCACTCGCGCCGGGTGCGCACGCGCGAGCCCAGCATCACGTCCAGGCTCCCGAGCTGGAGCGGCAGCAGCATCATCGGCACGAGCCGCGGGTCGTACTGGTAGTCGGGGTGCAGCATGACCACGATGTCGGCGCCGCGATCGAGCGCCTCGCGGTAGCAGGTCTTCTGGTTGCCCCCGTAGCCGCGGTTCTTCGCGTGCTCGAGCACGCGGATGCCGAGCGAGCGCGCGATCGCCACGGTGTCGTCGCGGCTCGCGTCGTCCACCAGGATGTGCTCGTCGACCGAGCCGACGGGGATCTCGCCCCACGTCTGCCGGAGCGTGCCCGCGGCGTTGTACGCCGGCATCACCAGCACGACCTTGCCGGGCTTCACCGTCCGCCGCTCGGATTGCGGCTCGGCGGCGGCGGGCACCGGCGGCTGGTCGGTGAGATTGGGCGGCATCGTAGGCGGCATCTTCAGCGTCTGCGCGCGCGGGCGTCAAGAACGAACGCGGGGCGCTGTGCAGGGGCAGCGCGGCGCCTGTAGTCTCGCCATCATGCGTTCGCCCCGCCCCAGCCCGCTCGGCGTCGTCGCGGCGCTCCTGCTGCTCGCCGCGCCCGCGCGCGCCCAGGTGCTGATCGGCTACCTGTTCGGCGAGAAGCTCTCCTCCCCGACGTTCAACATGGGCTTCGAGGTGGGCGCCAATTTCTCCACGGTCACCGGCTTCGAGGACGCGGAGCGCACGAACCGCACCGCGTTCGGGCTGTTCGCCGACTGGCGCTGGTCGGAGCACTTCCACTTGGGCGGCGCGGTGCTGCCGTTCGCGGGACGGGGCGCGGAGAACCTGGCCGCCGAGCCCACCGGCGATCCAGCGTTCGACGGCCAGACCGCCGGCCACCGCATGCATCGGAGCTTCGACTTGGTCGAGCTGTCCGCGCTCATGAAGTGGGCGCCGAAGCGCGAGGAGGGCATCCGCCTCGGCGCCGGGCCCTCGCTCGGCATCGTCACCGGCGCCAGGGACCGCTACGACGCCGTCTCGCCGGCCGGGCTCTCGTACACGCTCGAGCGCGACCTCGGCGGCAAGGTGCCCGGCGTCGACTTCGGCGTCTCGGTCGAGGCGGAGTGGCGCTTCCCGCTGCTGTCGATCGCCGCCCGCTACACGCAGGGGCTCACCGACATGCGCGCCGATGGCGCGCCGGACCCGAGCTATACGCGCGTGCTCACCGGCACCGGCCGGATCTACCTCGGGAAGAAGTCCTCTCCCTAGACTAGAGCCCGAAGCGGTACTGCACGCCGCTGATGACGTGCGTGCGCGAGGTGAGGAAGCCGACCTCGAGCCGGAACATCCAGCTCTTGTTGAGCTGGTACTGGCCGCCGACGATCAGGTTCCACATGTCGGCCGGGTGCTTGTCGATCGAGTAGTCGACGGTGGACGAGCCGGCGTGCGCCACGGCCTGGTCCGCGTTCTCGAGGAACGTGCCCGCGCGCGCGAGCGCCGCCTTCGACGCCTGGTACCTGGCGATGTTCGCCGGCTCCGCCTTCTGCGCTGGCGTCAGGCTGTTCCACCACGCGTCCACCTCGGCGTTCCGCTTCGCGACCTCGGACTGGGCCTGGTCGACGCTCGCCTGCCACTGGTCGATCGGCAGCGCGTCCGAGAGCGGGATCGAGCCCGTGGTGCCGGTGTTGATGGCGAGCCGGAAGCCGCCGGCCCAGATGTTGATGTTCTCGTCGGGGCGCCGCAGCTTGAACGACTTGCCCATGCGCGGATCGAACACGAACGACTGCGCCGGCTTGCTCAGCTGCGGCACGTCCGTCCAGGTGAAGTTCATGTCCAGCGCGAGCCAGCCGCCGCCCACGCCGATCGTGGGCGTGAGGCCGAAGCCGAGCGTGGCCGCCGTGAAGTCGACCTTGGTGCCGAGGTGCAGGATCTCCTGCTCCCGGCCCGAGGAGTCGGGCAGCCAGATGCCGTAGCCGACGTCGGTCGATGCCGCGGAGACGCCGAAGATCCCGTAGACGTTCAAGAACGGGTAGAGCCAGATGTCGGGCCGCAGCGAGATGCCGTCGCTCGACGACTTCGCCTTGTCGAAGCGCACGATGCCGTCGAGATCGTGCATCGTGCCGCCGTTGAACCCGACGTTCAGGTTCTCGATGACGATGTCCGAGCGCTGGCCGAAGTACTGCATGCTCAAGCCGGCGGAATACGGCAGGTCGTAGCCGCGCTTCGTCGCCTTGTCGCCCCAGATGGGGAGCGCATAGGGATAGACGGACTTCTTGAGGCTGTCGGCGTACTCCTGGTTGCTCTTCCCCACCACCTTGTTGGTGAACACCTGCGCGTGCACCGCCGGCGCGCACAGCAGTGCGGCGGCAAAGACAACCGCGGGCCAGCGGCGAGTCCTCCCGCCGCGACCCGCGGTCGCAGAGCGATCTCCAGCGGCGTTCCGGCGCGAACGCACCGTCATCACTTCCCGGTGAAGTTGCCCTTGCGCTTCTCGATGTAGGCGGCGAGCCCTTCCTTGGCGTCTTCGCCCTGGAACAGCAACTGCTGCAGCTCGCGCTCGACCGCGAGCGCGGACTCGAACGGGATCTCCGCGCCGCTCTGCACCGAGCGCTTGATGCGGCCCACGGCGCGCGACGCCTTGTGCGGCGGGCAGAACTTCTCCGCGTAGGACTGCACCTTGTCCATGAACTCCTGCGCGCTCGCGGCGTCCCAGATCTGGTTCACGAGCCCCAGCTCCTTGCCGCGCTCGAAGTCGAACGTGCTGCCCTCGACCATCAGCTCGATCGCGGTCGACTTGTTGACGAGCCGCGCCATGCGCTGCGTGCCGCCGGTGCCCGGGAGCACACCCAGCGCCACCTCGGGCAGCCCCATCTTCGGCTGCTTCTCCTTGGGGATGGTCGTGTTGCGCATGCCGATGCGGATGTCGGCCGCCATCGCGATCTCGAGGCCGCCACCCACGGTGTGGCCATTCAACGCCGCGATCACCAACTTGGGCGTCTGCTCGAGGCGGTTGAGCGTCTCGTTCGCGTGCAGGCAGAACCAGTACTTGAACTGCGGCGTCACGCTCTCGAGCATCTTGATGTCGGCGCCGGCGCAGAAGAACTTGTCGCCCGCGCCGCGCAGCACCAGCACCGAGACCGAATCGTCGAAGC
>DATLUU010000658.1:0-3861 GCA_035577885.1 Verrucomicrobiia bacterium | reverse complement strand
CTGGGGCTCACGTGACGCCAGAGGTCGCGGTCGAGCCGGAACACTTGCATCCACACCAGGCGCGCGAGCAGGAGCAGCGGCAGCGCGTGCAGCGCCAGCTCGCGCTCGTTGGCGGGTGGGTTGCCGTCGAAGCGCAGCAGCAGCGCCAGCGCCTGCGCGGCGACCGCGGCGAGCGCCTGCGCGAGCAACGCGCAGATGCCGTGGTGGCGGGCGAGCCACGCGAGCATCCGGTCGAGCGTGTGGGCCGGGTAGAGGATGGCGAACACGGTCCGCATCACCAGCGCCAGGTCGCTCCAGAACGACGCCTGCTCGGCGTAGGCGCGCTCGATGCGCAGTTTCTCGGGCAGGATCTCGCGCAGGTACCTGGCCTCGGGATCCTCGTCGCCGTCCAATAGCTCCGCCTCGCGCCGGAAGGCGAGCGTCGCCGGGTCGGTGAGACCCGGCCGCACGCGCAGGACGGCCCGGAACTCGGGCTCGAAGCGGCGCACGTAGCGCTCGAGCTCGGGGCGCGGGCCGACGATGCTCATCTCCCCGCGCAGCACGTTCACGAGCTGCGGCAGCTCGTCCAGCTTGCTGTCGCGCAGCCAGCGTCCCACGGGCGTGATGCGCGCGTCGTCGCGCACGGTGACGCCGGGGCCGCTCTGGTCGGCGCCCACGACCATGGTGCGGAACTTGAGCATCTTGAACGGCACCAGGCCGCGCCCCATCCGCTCCTGGCGGAAGAACACCGGGCCCGGTCCGGCGAGCCGCACCGCGATCGCCGCGAGCAGCAGCAGCGGCGAGGTGAGCAGCAGCCCCAGCGACGAGACCACGATGTCGAACAACCGCTTCATGAGCGCCTCCGCGAGGCGGCCGGGTTCATCACCACACCGAGCACGCGTCCGCCCGCGCGTCGCAGCTCCTCGATCGCGCCGCGCGTGGTGGCGCCCGCCGCGCCCACCGCGGGGACGACCAGCAGCACGCCGTCCACGTGTGCGGCGAGCGTGGCAGCGCCGCCGGCCCCGCCCGCGCCGACCGCGGGCGCGTCCACGAGCACGTGGTCGAACGCTCGTCCCAGGCGCTCGAGGAGGAGCCCGAACGCGGCCTGGCGCGAAGCGCTGTCGAGGCCGCCGGCGCCCTGGCCGGCGACCACCACCTTGAGCTCCGGTAGGTCGGTGTCGCGCAGGAAGCTGGGCATCTGGCTGCGCAGGAACGGCTGCTTCAGGTACTCGCGGATGGGGCCGCCAAACAGGCGCGGGAGCGAGCGAGCGCCCTCGAGCCGGAACCGGCTCGAGCCCGCGCCGCAGACGTGGCCGTCGGCGCGCTCGTCGAACCGGCACACCGGGTCGCTCATCGCGATCAGCTCCACGAGCCCGCGCACGCACTGCTGCTGCAGGGCCGCCGCCAGGTCCTGCGCGTCGATGCATCCGAGTGCGGCGAGGACCTCGCCGAGCGGCCGCGCGGTCTCCTGCTGGATGCGGAGCGCCGCGTCGCGCTGCTCGGCGGTGATGCGCCCGCGCTGGATCAGCCGCTCGCCCAGGCGCCCGGCCGGCGACGCGTCCGCGCACCACAGCGCGCTCGCCCGGCCGCCGGCGATCTCGATCACCCAGGTGCGGCCGTCGCCGCTCACGGTGAGCTGCCCGGTGCGCCCCTGCGCGCCCAGCACCTCGAGCCAGTCGCCGATGCCGAACTGGCTGCCCTCCTCGCGCGTGATGTCGAAGCCGTAGAGCTCGTCCAGCGCCTCGGAGAGCCCGCGCTCGCACGAGACTCCGAAGCGGCGGTGGAGCGTGGGGTGCTGCGCGTCCGCGTCCACGAGCACGACGCTGCCGCGGCCGGCGGCGGCGATCGCGCGCCCCGCGACCTCGACGAACGACGACGCCCCGGCACCGCGCAGGGCGCCGGTGACGAGCAGCGTGCGCGCGCCGCCCGCGGACAGCGCCGCGAACGTCGCTTCGAGCGTGTGGCGCGGTGGTGCGGCATACATCCGTGACACGACGCGCTCCGCGGGCTCGAGCGAAGCGCGCATGGGCTCGCGCGCGATCGGCTGCGGCGCGCGGCGTGCGAGCGCGTGCACGTGACCGCCCGGGCGACGCGGCGCCGCATCCGGGTGAACGACCCGGTAATGCGGTGCCGTGAGATCGCCGCGCGCGTCGAACTCGGGCGCGGGATCCGGGCGCAGGCTCACGAGCGCGCCCCCCCGACCCGCTCGGGCAGCACCGCGACCACCGGCAGCTCGAGCTGGTCCTCGATCTCGTCCGGCCGCTCGAGTGCGCGCATCTTCGGGCGTCGCAGAAGCGCGATTCCCGTGCCGAGCAGCAGCCCGGCGAGCGTGCCGGCGAGCACGTTCAGGGCGCGCCGCGGCCGCACCGGCTCGGGATCGACCGTCGCCGCGTCGACGAAATCGACCGGCGGCGGATCGAGCGGGGCCTCGAGCAGCCGGTCGCGGATGCGATCGACGAGCCGGCCTTCGAGATCGCGATCGGCCTGCGCGCGAGCGGTGACACCGCCGAGCGACGCTTCGCGCGCCTGCACGCTCGCCAGCGCCTGCTCGCTGTCGGCCATCGCCGCCTGGAGCCGCGCGGCGTGTGCCGCTTCGAAGTTGGCGAGCCCACGCAGCTCGCGCGAGACCGCCGGCAGCGTGCGGCGCTCGAGCGCGCGCAGCTGGGCGTATTCCGAATCGATCGCCGCGAGCTTCGGGTGGAGCGGGCGGTAGATCGCGCGCGCCGCGGCGAGGTGCCGCGAGCACGACACGAGGTCGCGATGGATCGCGTCGAGCGCTTCGTTCCCGCTCGGCTCCCAGAGCCCCGTGTCCGGCGCGCTGGCGTAGCGATCGAGCCGCACCAGCCGCTGCTCCGCATCCCGGCGCGCCTCGAGCGCGCGCTGGCGGTCGCCGTCGAGCTGCGCCATGGCCTGGGTGAGGCGTTCGCGGCGCGAGCGCAGTCGCTCGTCGTCGCCGGCCGGCGGTGACTCCTGGCCGTGGGCGCGCAGGCGGTCCCTCGCCTCGGTCAGCTCCTGCTCGAGCGTGGCGATGCCCGCGGTGTCCACGGAGCACGAGCGCCGGCGCTCGTCGTCGACGTACAGCGTCGCCAGCCGGTTGGCGATGCTGCGCGCGACCTCGGGGGCGCCGGCATCGACCACGACGTCCAGGAGCCGCGTGTCCCGCACCGGGTGCACGGCGATCATGGCGCCGAGCTCGAGCACGCACGCATCGATCATGCTCGCCGGCGCGGCCGACAGCAGGCCAATGGGGCTCGCCTGCGCCACGGAGACGCCGGTCCATGGGAACGTCCGGCCGCGATCGCCCAGCCGCGCGCTGGCGATCCAGGTCCCGCGCTGCTCCAACTCCTGCGCCAGCTGCACGAGCAGCGTCCGCCGCTTCACCATCTCGGCGCACGTAAACAGGTTCAGGTTCTCGACCTGGGCGCTGCTCGGTCCCAGCGCCTGCTCGCTCCACGCGGTGCGCTCCGGCGGCCGGCGGATCTCCAGCCGCGCGGTGGCTTCGTAGATCGGGGGCGTGATCTCCGAGACGCCGAAGCCCGCCGCGCCCAGCAGCACGCCACACGTGATCACCAGTCCTTTGTGCCGCATCACCGCCTGCAGGATTCCGTCAGTGTCGTTCATGGACTCTCTCGACTTTCGTGGGGTTCGCGGCCCTCACACTTGCGATTTCGGGTTCACAACAGGCGGCGTGGGACATCGAGCCGGTCTCCGGCCTCGAGCGGCACGTCCTCGCTGCGTCCCTGGCTCACGCGCGCAAGGTCGAGGCGCAGCGTCTCGAGCTTCCCCGCGCGCATGCGCACCAGCCGCACGGCTCGCGCCGACGCGAAGTCGGTGAAGCCGCCGGCGAGGACGCAGGCGCCGAGCGCGGTCCGCGCCTGGTTC
>DATLUU010000657.1:0-5882 GCA_035577885.1 Verrucomicrobiia bacterium | reverse complement strand
CCGCCGCGTCGCCCGACCCACGGTGGCGATAGCCGACGGCGACGAAACCCCGGTTGCCGAGGTCACCCATGTCTTCAGCCTCCCCTCCCCGCTCGCGCTGGATCGCCGCGCTGCTGTGCGTCGCATCGCTCGCCGCCGGCTCTTCCTGCACCAAGTCGCCCACGAGCCCCAAGGAGTCGCCGCCGAAGCCCACGATGCGATCGGTGACGGTCGTCGTCCAGGACTCGACGGGGGCCGCCGTCGCCAACGCCACGCTGTTCGCGACCGGCCTCGACGATTCGAACGCGGGGCAGACCGTGGCGTCCGTGAACACCGACGCGGAGGGCGCGTCGACGTTCACCCTGCTGGACGGGCACTGGCTCCTGGCCGCGAGGTCGGGGCCATTCGGCGGACCGTTCCGCGTCGCGGGCTCCACGGGCGTCGTGGCTCCCAAGCCTGCGGGCAGCCCGGATACCACGCAGTTCCGCCTCGTGGTGCGCACGCAGTCGATCGCGCGCGGCACGATCACGCTCACCGGGCGGATCACGCACGACGGCACGCTCGTCGGCGTGCTCGGGTTCCCGATCCTGGCGATCACCGGCTCGGACGGTTCGTACGAGCTGGACGGGCTGCCCCCCGGCTCGTGGGTCGCCTACACCGCGCACGACGGGTTCGTGCCCGCGCAGTTCAGTGTCGACGTGCCCGGCCCCGCCCAGACGATCGCCCTCGCTCCGTTCGCGCTCGCACCGAACGCTCCCGCGCGCCTGTGAGGCCGGGGCGTCCGGCACCCGAGCGCGTGCCGCCCCGCCGCGTCAGAGCAGCTCGGTGTACGCCTTGAGCCTCCTGCTCCTCGTGGGATGACGCAGCTTGCGTAACGCCTTCGCCTCGATCTGGCGGATGCGCTCGCGGGTGACGTTGAAGAACGCTCCCACCTCCTCGAGCGTCCGCTGCGCGCCGTCGTCGGTGAGCCCGAAGCGCAGGCGGATCACCTTCGCCTCGCGGGGAGTCAACGTCTTCAGCACCTCGTTCACCTCGTCGCGCAGCATCGCCGACGACGCCGAGTGCGCCGGGGAGATGACGCTCGTGTCCTCGATGAAGTCGCCGAGGTTCGAGTCGTCGTCCTCGCCGATCGGGCGATCCAGCGAGATCGGCTCCTGCGCCGCCTTGATGATCGCCTTCACCTTGTCGACCGGCAGCTCCAGCCGCTCGGCGATCTCCTCGGGCGTGGGCTCGCGGCCCAGCTCCTGCACCAGCCGCCGCGACACGCGCACGACGCGATTGATGTGCTCGATCATGTGCACCGGCACGCGGATCGTGCGCGCCTGGTCGGCGATGGCGCGGGTGATGGCCTGGCGGATCCACCACGTCGCGTAGGTGCTGAACTTGTAGCCCTTCGTGTAGTCGAACTTGTCCACCGCGCGCATCAGTCCCGAATTGCCTTCCTGGATCAGGTCCAGGAACTCGAGGCCGCGGTTCGTGTAGCGCTTGGCGATCGAGATCACGAGGCGCACGTTCGCCTCGATCATCTCGCGCTTCGCCTGCGCCGTGGCGCGCTCACCGTCGCGGATCTGGCGGTAGATCTCGAGCAGATGATCGCGCGTGAGCTTGGACTCGTCCTCCAGCGCCTTGATGTTCTTGCGCAGGTTCTTGAGCTCGTTCTGGAACTCCGCGATCTGCGCCGGCTGCAGCGCCGACTCGCGGCGCACCGCCCGCAGCTCGCCCGGGCCGCGCTTGAGGCGCTTGGCGAACGAGTTCATGTCCTCGACGCCATGCCCGTACTGCCGCTCCATGTCCGTGACCTGGTCCTCGAACTCGAGCGCGCGCTCGGCGAGCGCCTTCAACGGCGCGGCGAGCCCCTCGACCATGCGCGGATTCATGGACAGCTTGTGCATCTCCTGCTGCAGCTCGGCCTCGACCTTGGCGAAGCTGCCGCGGAAGTTCGCGCGCTCCTTGTCCGCCATGCGGTCGTCCTGCTTTTCCATGAGCTCGTTGTAGCGCTTCTGCTTCGCGAACACGCGCTCGAGGATCTTGACGGCTCTGAGGCGTTCCTTCTTGAGAGCTTGTTCGGTGGCCGCGGCATCGTCCACCTTGATGAAGTCCTCGATCTTGAGCTGACCTTCCTTCAACTTCTTCAACAACACGCGGATCTCGCGCACCGCGGGCTCGGCGCGGAACAGCGCCGAGACGATCTGGCGCTCGCCCGCCTCGATGCGGCGCGCGATCTCCACCTCGCCTTCGCGGGTCAGCAGCGGCACGCGGCCCATCTCGCGCAGGTACATGCGCACGGGGTCGTCGTAGCGCACCGGCTGCGGCGGCGCCGCCTTCGCGGCCGCCGAGGGGCGCTTGTCCTCGAGCTTGCGCAGCTTCTTCGCGCGCTCGTGCGCCTCCTCCTCGCTCGCGAACACCTCGATGTGCAGGGTGTTGAGCATGGAGTGGATCTCCTCCATCTGCTCCACCTGCTTCTCGGGGTCGAGGTCGTCGTCCAACAGGTAGACGATCTGGTCCTCGGTCACGTAACCCTGCCGGAGCGCCAGGGACTTGATCTCGTCCATGCGCCGGCGTTGTTCGGCCTTTTCCTTTTCCTTCAAAACCTTCTTGCTCGGTGCCATCACCATGAAGGGCATTCTCCTCACGTGCTCAGCTTCTGCAGCGTACGGGCGATGTCCTGGATCTCCTGCATCAGGCGCTCAGCGGACTCTCCGCTCGCCGCCGCGAGACCGGTGCGGCGCGCCCGCAGCTCACGCTGCAGCCGGCGCACCACCAGCCTGCGGATCGTCCCGAGCACCTCGGCGCTCGGGTCCTGCTCCCTCTGCGTCGACGCCAGCTCGCGAGCCAGCGCCGCCGCCTCACCGTCGCCCTCGGGAAGGGCGACGCCGTGTTCCCACCACCACCCGGCGAGCGCACGCGCGCCGGCATCCTCGAGATCTTCCGGTTGGAGCTCGGCGCGGGCCGCGTCCAGCAGCTCCGGCGCCTGCCACAGCCCGCGCAGGAGCCGGCGCTCCAGCTCGCTCTCCCCCCGGCGCTGGGCGCGCACCGCGGTCGAGACCGGCTCGGGAACGCGATCGCCACCCACCGTCGCCTGGCGCGCCGCGCGCGCGATCACACCCTCGGAGAGCCCGAACACCTGGCTCGCGCGCTCCACCAGCAGCCGGTGACGGATCGTCTCCGTGACCCCGGCCAGCAGGCGCACCACCACGTGGAGCGCGCGCTCGCGGGGGTCGCCGCCGGTGGACGTGCGCAGCACGTGCCGGTGCACGAACTCCACGGCGTCGTAGGCGGAATCGCGCAGCCTGGACCATCCGTCCGCGCCCGCGCCACGCACGAGCGAGTCGGGATCCTCGCCCGCGGGCAGGTCCACGACCACCACGTCGAGCCCCTCGGCCAGCAGCACGCCCAGCGAGCGCAGCATCGCCTGCTGACCCGCGGCGTCGCCGTCGTACGTGAGCGCCACCCCGCGCACCATGCGCTTGAGCGTCCGCGCGTGCTCCGCGGTGAGCGCCGTGCCCGAGGTCGCGACCGTGTTGCGGATGCCGGCCTGGTGCATGGCGATGGCATCGAAGTAGCCCTCGACCACCACCATCTCGCCCTCCGGCTTCACGGACTTCCTCGCTTGTTCGAGCGCAAAGAGAAACTGACCCTTGTGATAGACGGCGGACTCCGGAGAGTTGAGATACTTCGGCTGCTCGTCGCCGAACGCGCGCGCGCCGAAGCCGAGCACGGCACCGCCGGGGGCGATCAACGGCACCATGAGCCGGTTCCGGAACCAGTCGAACGTGGAGCGCCCGCCCTCCTTGCGGCCTGCAAGGCGCGCCTCGAGCAGCACCTCGTCGCTGTAGCGCCCGCGCAGCCGCGAGACGAGGCCCTCCCAGCCCGCCGGCGCGATCCCGAGCCGGAACGCCCGCTGCGTCTCGCGCGCGATGCCCCGGCGCTCCAGGTACGCGCGCGCCGCGGCGCCGATCTCGGGGTCGCCAAGCCACTGCTCGTACGCGGTCGCGGCGGCGTCCAGCGCCTCGAGGATCCCCGCGCGCTTGCCGCGCTCGCCGGCGCGGCGCTCGGGCACGGGGATGCCGGCGCGGCGCGACAGCAGCTCGACCGCCTCGAGGAAGCCCACCTTCTCCGTCTCCTGCACGAACTTGAACACGTCACCACCCACCTTGCACGAGAAGCAGTGGTAGAACTGCCGCTCGGCATTGACCGAGAACGACGGTGTCTTCTCTTCGTGGAACGGGCAGCGACCCATGAAGTTCCGGCCCACGCGCCGGAGCGGCACGCGCTCGCCGATCAGCTCCACGATGTCGGTCGCCGCGCGCACGCGCTCGACCCAGTCGTCGGAGCCTCGCGGGCCGTTCGGCCCGCCGCCCGGGCGCACGCCGCCGCCGCCGCCCTCGTGCGGCCCGCCCGCTCCCATGCCGGCGCCCGTCGCGTTCGTGGTCATCACCGCAGCCTCGCCACCGTCACGCCCCGACCGCCCTCGTAACCCTCACCCCCGCGCTGGGACTCCACCTGGGGGTGGCTCTTGAGATGCTTCTGCACCGCCACCCGGAGCGCGCCGGTGCCGATGCCATGGATGAGACGCACTTCCGTGAGCCCCGCGATCACGGCGCGGTCCAGCGCCTGGTCCACCGCGCCCAGCGCCTCGCCGACATCGAGCCCGCGCAGGTCTGCCTCGACCGGAGGCGGCGCGTCCGTTGACTCGTAGTGCACCGTGGCGCCCTTGATCGCGCCCGGGCTCGCGACCCCGGCCGCGCGCAGCTTGCTCACGTGCGAAGTGATGCTGAGCGCGCCCTTTCGCAGCCGCACGTTCCCGTGCGAGTCCGGCGGCGTCACCACGACCGCGTCGAAGCCCAGGTCGGCGACCCGCACGCGCGCACCGGGCTCGAGCGATATCGGCACCTCGGGTTCCGGCGCCGGCTCGGGGAGCCCGACCGCCCGCGGTGTGGCCGCGGCCTGGAGCGTCGATTGACCGCGCTCGATGCCGTCGAGCGCGGTACCGAGCGCCTTGGCATCCGCACGCGACGGGTCGCGCGTCTTCGCCACGCGTTGGATCGTCTGCCACAGCTCGCGCGAACGAGCGAGCAGCGCTTCGCTCTCGGCGGTGAGCCGGCGGCGCAGGTCGGCGAGCGACTGCCGGACCGCTTCCGACGCCTCGCGGTGCTCCTCCGCGGCCTCGTCTGCGGCCTTGCGCGCCAGGGCGAGCTGTTCGCGTTCCCGCTCGGTCTCGGCGAGCGCGTTGCCGACCTCGGCCAGCAGCCGCTCGAGCGCGCGCGACTCCTCGCTCGTGAGCGAGCGCGCGCGCTCGATCAGCGCCTGCGGGAACCCGAGCCGCCCGGCCACGTCCAGCGCGTGGCTCGCGCCGGGCACGCCGCGGCGGAAGCGATAGCGCGAGGTGAGTGTCTCCAGGTCGAACTCGAGCGAGCCGTTCACCACGCCCGGCACCTCGCTCGCCACGCGCTTGAGACTCCCCAGGTGCGTGGTGAGCACGCCCCACGCGCGCTTCTCCGCCGCGTGCTCGACGAGCGCGCGCCCGAGTGCCGCGCCCTCTTCGGGATCGGTGCCAGCGCCCAGCTCGTCGACGAGCAACAGCACGTCGGACGCGGCCGCCTCGGCCATGGCCTTCAATGCCAGCAGGTGGGCCGCGAACGTGGAAAGCCCGCGATCCACCGACTGCTCATCGCCGAGGTCGGCGCGCAGGTCGGCGAACACCGGCACCGCGCTCCCCTCGCTCGCCAGCACCGGTAGCCCCGCATGCGTGAGCGCCACGGCGAGGCCGACCGTCTTCAAGAGCACCGTCTTCCCGCCCATGTTCGGGCCGGAGACCAGCAGCAGCCGGGACTTCTCACCCAGCTCGAGATCCAGCGGCACGGTCTTCATCACGGTCTTCATCACGCCCTCGCCTTCGGCTC
>DATLUU010000656.1:0-3762 GCA_035577885.1 Verrucomicrobiia bacterium | reverse complement strand
GATCGTCTTCGCTTCGTCGCCGTCGTCGTCCCCGATCGAGAACCCCTGGACCGTGATCAGCATGCGCGGGCACAGCGCCGAGTCCGGGTCCATGTCCGGCACCGGCGGGTGCGTCCCTTTCACCTGCTTGCGCAGATCGGTGTCCTTCGTCTCCACGATGAAGTGCCCGAACGGGTACATGCTGACGTCGAAGTCGTCGCTGAAGAAGTTCGACTTATCAATCGGGCCGGCGTCCAGGTTCACGCGGAAGCCGATGCAGACCGAGTCGAGTTCGTGCCCCGAGCGGTTGAAGAAGTGCCAGTTGACGACGTTGAAGTCGGTGAAGCCGGGGATCGAGTACGCCCACGCCGACTGCCGGCACTCGACGCCCTTGCCGATGTCGCCGCCGAGGGGCACGTGCCGCTCCGCGGCGGCCGCGGCCACCGCCTGCGGCGTGTCGTCGCGGATCACGCACGTGTACATCTGCTGGCCGATCGCGGCGAAGTCCTCGTCGATCTGCCCGTCACCGTCGTTGTCGCGGCCGTCGAGGAAGTCCTCGTCGACGCGGGCCGACCCGGTGAGCGGATCGAGATCGCCGTCGTCGTTTGCGAACCGCACGCCGTTCACGATGCCGTCGTAGGCGCGGTACATGCGGTCTTCGGGATCGAGCGTCGGCGGCCGCCACTCGAGGTTCAGGTAGCTGACGCGACGCACGGCATTGGGGTCGGTCGCGAACGGGTTCACCGCGCCGACCGCGAGCCCGATGAAGTTCATGTACTCGACCGCGGACGTGCCGGGCCACTGGCACGAGGGGTCGCTGGAGACGTTCGTGAACGGGTTGCCGATGATGCCGTTGTTCGTGATCTTCATGATCACGTTGCCGACATTCAGGACCGAACCGGCTCCAAAGATGTCGGGGATCGCCAGCGGCTTCGCCCCGCGACGTCCGGACTGGTTCGCCTGGACGCGGGCCTCGACCTCCTTCTCGTACTCCATGACCGCCTGGTACTCCGGATCCTCGGGCCTCATGCGCGCCGCGGCCGGCATCGCGAAGGCGCCGATCGCCACGGCCAGGCCCAGGCACCGCAGGCCCAGCGTCAGCTTCGAATACATTCCCGCTCCTTCATGGCTCCCGGTACGGTGCATCAGAACGTCACGTTGAGGCCGAGCCGCACGCTGCGTCCCTCTTCGATCACGCGCGGGTCGTGGAGCGGCACCCAGTCCAGGACATTGTCGCCGTTCGTGTCCTGGAGGTAGGCGCCGCCGGCGCGGCCGGTCTCCGTGTAATAGATGATGTAGTCCTGTCCAGCCGTATTGACGAACGGGCTGCGATTCGGCTGGTTGATCGACTGGATGTTCGAGGCGTCGAGCAGGTTGCGGGCATCGATGAACACCGTGAGGTTCTGGCCCCACACCTTGTAGAACTTGTCGGCGTCGAGCGTGAGCCGGGCCTGCGACGGCAGCCGGCGCGAGTTCGTGAGCGCCGGGTCCGGCCGGCGGTCGTTGCGGAACGCGGGCGTGAACGGGAAGCCGGAGCCATACGTCCACAGCATGCGCAGGCCCCACTTGCCCGGCTCGCGGATCGTGCTGGTGATGCTCACCGTGTGCCGCTGGTCCCAGTCGAGGGCCTGCTCGCTGATCGGCAGGTAGAGGCGGCCGCCGTTGAAGAACTGCAGCGCCGTGTTCGGGTCCGACGCGACGCCGGTGGCGAGCGAGTACGTGTAGTTGATGTCGGTCGAGAACTTGTGGCTGAAGCTCTTGCTCAGGCTCGCCTCGAAGCCGCGCGACGAAGCGTAATCACCGTTGAAGTACACGTTCACCAGGTTGCCCGCCATGTCCTTCTCCTGGCGGATGGTGATGAGGCTGTAGATGTCCTTGAAGAACACGGAGAACTGGCCGGAGATGTCCTTCGTGAACAGGTGCTGCACGCCGGCCTGGTAGGCGACATCGGTCTCGGGCTCGAGGTCGGGGTTGCCCTTGACGCCGACCGTGGAGCTGATGCCGCGGTTCTCGAAGATCAGCGAGCGCTGCGGCGTCTGGTACGTCCAGCCGTAGTGGAAGCTCAGCACGTCGCGGTCGGAGATCGGGTAGGCGATGCCGAGGCGCGGGCTGAACTGCGACTTGTAGCGCTTGCCGCTCTTGAGGTCCGCGTCCTGGATCTGAGCGCCCGGGGTGAAGAAGTCGTAGCGCAGGCCGGCGTTCAGGACCAGACCCTCGAACTCCCAGCGGTCCTGCACGTAGGCGGCGCCCTCGGGGTTGAAGTTCACGTAATCCGAGCGCGTCGCGCCGGGCAGGCCATTGCTCTCGCCGTTCGGCGACGTCAGCGACAGGTTCTGCGCGCGGTTGTACTTCGCCTCGAGACCCGTCTTCCACGTGTGCTGCTTCCAGTGCCGCGTGGAGAAGTCGGTCTTCAACGTGTACACGCGCGTGTTCTGGCTCAGGAACACCGGAACGTCGCCGTGCGTGGCGTAGAACGGGTTGTCCTCGGTGCCGAAACCGAGGTTGCCGCTCCAGTAGAACGGGTTCTGCACCCAGTACTCCCACGGCTCCTTGCCGCCGACGGTGTTGACGGTGTTCCAGTCCAGCGACGCGACGCGGGTGGTCCACACGCTCTTTTCGGAGATCTGGTTCGTCCACACGCCGATGAACTGCTGGAACTTCTGGTCGAACGTGGGGACGTGGTCGGCGAGGTTCACGTACTCGTACGACACGCCGCCGGCGGTGTCGCCGGGCGTGGCGCTCCAGCTGCCGTACTTCGGATTCGTGGTGTCGAGCGTGCCGTCCGGGTTGCGGTTGTACGAGATGGCGACGTAGCCCTTGCGGCTCCAGTCGTGCTCGTAGGGCGTGTCGATGACATGGTTGTTGATGGTCTCGAACGTGACCTTGTTCCGCGGGTTCGCGCGGTAGGCGAGCTTGAAATTGGTGTTGATCTGGTTGCTCTGGCGGTTGCCGAGCGTGATGAAGTCCAGGATCGTCCGCTTCGGCTGGGTGATGCCCGCGTTCAGGTACGTGTTCTGGAACGTGCCCTCGTACGTGGCGAAGTACGTCAGGTTCTTCACCGGCGTGGGGCCGCCGAAGCCGAACGTGAAGCGGTCGTAGTTGTCGTAGGTCTTGGTCGGGTCACCGAAGCGGTCGGTGTCCCAGCGCACCTCGCCGCCGAGGCGGTTCGTGCCTTCCTTCGTCGACACGGCGACGATGCCGGAGAGCGCGTTGCCGTACTCGGCGTCGAATCCGCCCGAGAGCACGTCGGTGCCGGCCACGGCCAGGTTCGCGATGTTGGCGCTGCCGCCGAACGCGGGGTCCGTGGCCTCGACGCCGTCGAACTGGAACTTCACCTCGCCGCCGCGGCCGCCGCGGAAGTGCAGCTCGCCGCCCTGCGCCACGACGCCGGCCTTCGTCGCCACGGCCTGGCTCAGGTTGTCGACGGGGATCTCCTTCAGCTTCTCGGCCGAGATCGACTGCTTCGTCGTCGACGACTTGGTGTCGATGCGCTTCTCCGCGCGCACCTCGATCGTCTCGATCTCCTTCACCACCTTGGTGGCGCCGAGGTCGAAGTTCACCACCGCGGTCTGGCCGGCGTTGACCTGCACCTTCATCACCACCGCCTCGTAGCCGATCGCCTGCAGCTTGATCTCGTACGAGCCCACCGGCACACCCGCGATCACGAACGCGCCCGTCTCGTCCGTCATCGTGCCCTGCTTCGTGCCGAGGATGATGACGTTGGCGAAGGGCACGGGTTCATGGCCCTTCTCGAGCGCACGCCCGGTGACGCGACCGCTGGCA
>DATLUU010000655.1:0-5911 GCA_035577885.1 Verrucomicrobiia bacterium | reverse complement strand
CGGCGTGAACTCCACGCGGCGATTCCTGGCCCACGCGGCTTCGTCGTGGCCCTCGTCGACGGGGCGTTCCTTCCCGTACGAGATGACGCGGAAACGCGTGGACGGGATGCCCTGATCGCTCAGGTATTGCTGCACCGCCTCGGCGCGCTTCTGTCCCAGCGCCTGGTTGTATTCCACGGTGCCGCGCTCGTCGCAGTGGCCGTCGACGGAGACGCTCAGGTCCGGGTTGTCGCGGAGCAACTTCGCATTCGAGTCCAGCGCCGCGCGCGCGGCGTCGTCCAACTGGAACGAGTCGTACCCGAAGTGGATGACCTGCAGGTCGCCCGCGGTGACCGCGGGCTTGGGCGGCTCCGGCGCCGGGGTGGGCGCGGGGGCCGGCGCCGGCGGTGGCGTGGGCGCCGGCGTGGGCGTCGTGGACGCAGGCGGCACGGGCTCGGTCTTGGCCGGCTTCTTCGCACAGCCGGCCCCGGTGACGGCCAGGGCCACGGCCAGCGACAGCGCGATGATGCGGGGGCTCCACTTCATAGTGTGTCCTCCTGGCTCCGGGCGTGATGCGGTATCGAAACGAACCTTCAGGACCCGGTCGACCTTCGTGGCGACCAGGCGGGCGACATGGCGCGGCGTGCGCCGGTGTCCAGCTTGCGGGGCAGGGCGCCGTCCAGGTCGGTGACCCAGAGACCGTACCCCCCGTCGCGGTCGGACGCGAACACGAGGTGGCGCCCGTCCGCGGACCAGCGCGGATTCTCGTTGTTGCCGCCGGTCACCGCGGGCTTCGCCCCGGTGCCGTCGGCGCGGCAGGTCCACACGTCGAAACCGCCGCCGACGCGGTTGACGAATGCGATCCGGTCGCCCTTCGGCGACCACGCCGGCGAATCCGTGTAGTCGACGTCGAACGTGAGCCGGCGGATGCTCCCGCCCACGGCGTCCATCAAGTAGATCTGCGGGCTCCCCGAGCGATCCGAGGTGAACGCCAGCTCGCGCCCGGTCGGCGACCACGCCGGGGCGGTGTCGATGGAACGGTGGTTCGTGAGCCGCTGCGCGTTGCCGCCGCGCGCGTCGAGCACGTAGATCTCGGCGTTGCCGTCCTGCGACAGCGTGCACGCGATCCTCTGGCCGTCGGGCGCGTAGGCGGCGCTGGTGTTCAAGCCCGGGCGCCCGGAGATCAGGAATGGCTTGCGCTGCTCCGGCGACATCACCCAGATCGCGGGGCCGTTGCCGGCGCGCCACGAGGTGAAGAGCAGCAGCGAGCCCTCGGGCGACCACGAAGGCGACTGCACGATCGACTTGTCCGCCGTGAGCGCGTGCGCGTTGGCGCCGTCGGCGTCCATGATCCACAGCTCCTTGTTCTGCCCGTCCTTGACCACGAACGCGATGCGCGTATCGGCGACGCCGCGCTCGCCGGTGATCTGCTGCACGCAGTCGTCGGAGAAGCGGTGCAGCACCCGCCGCCACTCGGAGGCCGGCCCCGAGTAGTCGCGCACCAGGATCGCGCGCCGGGCGGGGAAGTCGCGCAGCTCGCCGGAGAGCTTCACCTGCGAGCCCTCGACGCTCCAGCGGCCCCCGGTCACGAACTGCGGCTGAGGGTCGCTCGCCGACGGCGCCCACTGGCGGTCGACCTCGAACACCGCCGAGGCCTGGAGGTCGTTCGCGAGCACCTGGTCGGCGTCGCGCGCGGAGGCGTTCCCCGACGCCGGGCCCTGGAGCGATTCGCAGCGCAGCGGCAAGCGCGCGATCGAGCCGCTCCTCACGTCGATATGAACGTCTCCCTGGGCGCTGGTGCGGTTCGGGACGAGCGCGATCGCGAGTGCCAGCGAGAACAGGATGCGAACGGTGTTCTTCATTGTGATTGCCCCGTGTATTCGAAGCCGAAGTGGATGCCGAGGTCGGAACCGGCGTAGCCGAGCGGCAGGGGCGGGAGCTGCTCGGTGATCGTCACGGCACGGATCGCGGAGTCATCGAAGATGTCGTTGCCGCTCGCGGTCTCCACGCGGAGCTGGCTGATCTCGCCCGAGCGCGAGACGCGGAAGTAGACCTCGACGCGCTGGCCCTCGTTGGAGCCCGCGGGCGGCGTCCAGTTGCGCGCGATCTGCGCGCGCACGATCTGCAGGTAGTAGGCGAACTCGAAGCTGGCGTCGTCCACCGCCACCTGGCCGGAGACGCCGTTCGCCACCTGCGCCATGGGCAGCACCAGCTGCTTCGCGGCCGCCGGCGGCGGCGTCTCGTCGCGCGGCTCCGTCGCGGGCTTCGCGTTCGCCGGCGCCGGCTTCGGCTGCTGCTTGACCTCGGGCTTCGGCTTGGCCCTTGGCTTCTCGATGCGCACGCCCTGGTCTTCGTCCGGGACCACGGCGTCGTTCGCCTTGACCACCGGCGCCGGCGGCGGTGCCGGTGCCAGGTCCCCGATCAGCGCCACCTGCACGACGTCGGGCCCGGGCAGCACCAGCGTGCGCGAGGGATGCACGATGAACAGCGCGGCGAGCAGCCCAAGATGGATGAACGTCGAGCCGATCACCGTGGCGCGCATGGCTAGCGCCGCCCTTCGGGCGGGCCCACGGGTGGCGCGCCCGGGCCCGTGCCCGGGCTCTGGGTCATGGGCTGCGTGACCAGGCCGAGCTGCGTGACGCCGGCGCGGCGCAGGCGCGCGATCAGCGTCACGATGTCGCCGTAGGGCACGCTCTGGTCGGCCTTCAGGTAGACCGGCCGGTCCTTGGCGCGTGCGCGCTGGAGCGCGTCCTCGAACTGGCCCGAGGGCACCACGCGCTCGCCCACCGCGATCGTGCCGCCGCGGCGCACGCTGATGATCAGGCCCTCGTGCACGTCGAGGCCGCTCGTCGCCACCTTGGGCAGGTCGACTTCCAGGCCGCCCTGGAGGAACGGCGCGGTGACCATGAAGATGATGAGCAGCACCAGCACCACGTCGACGAGCGGCGTGACGTTGATCTCGCTCATCGGGCCGCGCTGGGCTTGCAGCTTCACGAGTGACGCGCTCCCAGCCGGCGATCGAGGTACTCGCTCGTGAACTGGGCCGCGGCATGCCCGATCTCGCGCAGCTTGCCGAGGCAGTGGTTGTAGCCGATCACCGACGGGATCGCGGCGGCGAGCCCGGCGATCGTGGCGATCAGGGCCTCGGCGATGCCCGGCGCCACGACGACGAGCGTCGCCGAGCCCTGGGCGCCGATGTTCACGAACGACACCATCACGCCCCACACCGTGCCCATGAGCCCGATGAACGGCGCCACGCTGCCCGTGGTGGCGAGGAAGCTGACGTGGCGCTCGAGGTTGTTCACCGCCTCGTCCGAGGTGCGGTCCATGGCGCGCTGCACCAGCTCGAAGCGCGCCGCCGGGCCCACGGTATCGGCCGAGTGCGTCTCCGTGGCCTTCTGGCCCGCGAGCGCAGCCTTGGCGAGCACCGAGAGCGGGGTCTGCATGGCCACCGCGCGGAGGTCCCCCTTCCCGTCCCCGCCGCGAAACGCCTGCAGGAACCGTGCGTCCTGCGTGCGCACACGGGCGTAGAGCCGCAGCCGGTCCCACATCACCGCCCAGGAATAGACCGACAGCCCGACCAGCAGCGCGAGCACCGCTTTCGAGAACGGACTCGCTTTAGCGATCAACGCCGGGATGGAGCCCGCCGGGCCCACACCCAGCGCGGGCGCCCCAACAGCGACCAACAGGGACAACGCTGAGAACATCGAGGCGATCACCATCGGCTTCACCTTCCTTGTGAAGTCGCGTCGGACCGCGAGGGTTCGCGGATCCCATCGAGGGGAGAGCGCATGCACGCTAGCACACCGCGTGCGCGTGCCCCAAACAGAACCGATGCATGACACTCGCTTCGCGGCCCCGAGACGCCACCCCGGCACAGGGTGCAACAGCGGTCAAAAGCCTGAAAAATCCCGGCCGGACGCGTCACTCGCGTCACGTTTGCGGTTAGAGTCCTCGTGAACCGGCCGATGCTGTCACTCCCAAGGCCGGATCTCGAGGACCTCTCTCCCGTGCTTGTCGCGAACCACTCCCCGCATCTTCGCTTCACCGCTGCGATGATCGCGTTGCTGGCGATCTCGCCCATCGCCGCCTCGGCGCGGCCGGCGCCGTCGTTCACGGTGAAGACGCTCGAGGGCAAGCCCCTCCGCTCCGCCGACTTGAAGCAGAAGCCGATGATCGTGGACTTCTGGGCGACCTGGTGCGGCCCCTGCCGCGCGAGCATGCCGCACCTCTCCGAGATGCAGAAGCGCTACGAGAAGAAGGGCCTCACCGTGATCGGGCTCTCCGTGGACGAGAGCGGCCCGCAGGGCGTGAAGAAGTTCGCGAACCAGCTCGGCGTCACCTTCACGCTCGCCATGGCGAACGACGACGTGCTCGACGCCTACGGCCCCATCCGCTCGATCCCGACCACGTTCTTCATCAACCGCAAGGGCGACATCGTGCGCCGCGTCGTGGGCTACATCGACGGCGAGACGATGGACGACTACGTGAAGGAGATCCTGGAGTAGGCCCCTCGTAGACCCGCCCCAGCGCTCCTGATGCGCCGTCCGGCTACCGCCGGGCGGCGTCTTCGTTGGGGCCGGCGCGCTTTCCGCACCTCGCCGGCGACCCTGCGGGACCCGCGGAGCATTTTTTCCGCGAACCGGCTTGGGTCACGGCGGTGTAAAGGTGCAAGATGGTTGCGTTGCAGGCGCCACCCGGCCGGCTCGGACCTCGAGGAGGCACCGTGTCCCTTGCCCGCATGACCTCGACGGCGTGCGCCCTGCTGGGCGCCGCCCTGCTCGGCGCGGTCCCCGCGCTCGCCGCCACCTGCCCGCCGATCACGCTCCAGCCTCGTTTCCCCGTTCCCACGGCCCAGGGCCCGAATGAGGTCGTCGCCGCCGATGTGAACGGCGACGGCGTCCTCGACCTGGTCCTCACCAACGTCGACGGCAACACCGTCAGCATCCTCCCGGGCATCGCGCCGGGCGCGACGTTCGGCCCGCGGATCGACCTGACGGTCGCGTCGACGCCAAACTCGGTCCAGGTCGCTGACCTCGACGGGGACGGCAATCCCGACCTCATCGTCGGCGACCTGGGGGCCCTTGGGATCCAGGTCCTGCGGGGCCTGGGTGGGGGCTCGTTCGGCGCTCCCACGACGTTCTCCACCGGTACGATGCCGTATGAGATCGCGCTCGGCGACTTCAACCACGACGGGGTGACCGACGTGGCGCTGGCGGACAACAACGTGTCCAGCATGCGTATCCTGCTGGGCGGCAAGAACGACAGCGGACACTGGGATGGCACGTTCGCGCCGGCGGCCGTCTACCCGACGAACGACCTGCCGCTCGGGATCATCACCGGCGACTTCAACGAGGACGGCATCACCGACATCGTGGTGACCGAGTACAACGCCAACACCGTGGCGCTGTTCCTCGGCAACGGCAGCGGCGGCGCGGGCGACGGCACGTTCCAGCCCGCCGTCCACTTCCCGGCCGGCGTCGTCCCTTACGACCTCGCCACCGGCGATTTCAACCACGATGGGCACCTGGACCTCGCGGTGAGCAACTCGGGCTGGGGCGGCGTGCACGTCCTGCTGGGCTCGGGAACGGGCACGTTCCCGACCACGAACGCCTACATCGACGGCCAGAACTGCGCGGGCATCGCTCCCGCCGACTTCGATGGCGACGGCATCACCGATCTCGCGGTCGACGACTGCGTGAACAACCAGCTGTTGCTGCTCAAGGGCCAGGGCTCGGGCGGTATCGGCAGCGGCACGTTCGCCGCGCCGGTGGTGCTCGGCGACTGCTGCTTCCCGGTGCACGTCATCGCCGCCGACCTGGACGGCAATGGCAAGCCCGACGCGGTGACCTGCGGCTATCAATCCAGCTCGCTCGGGCTCTTCCGCGACGGCTGCGTGCCCGACCCCAACATGCCGCACATCACCAGGATC
>DATLUU010000654.1:0-6612 GCA_035577885.1 Verrucomicrobiia bacterium | reverse complement strand
CTCGCCGCGGACGGCGGCGGCCGCGTGCTCGAGTTGGAGCGCGAGCTGCCGACTCCGGCGAGCGGCGAGGCGGTGACGATCCTCCGCGAGTGGAGCACGCGCGAGCTGGGCGAGCGGCTCGCGCCACGCTGGCACGACCTCGCGCGTCGAGCGGGGGCACCCGGGGCGATGGCGGCGGTGTTCGAGGCTTGGGGTGTGCCGGGTTAGCTGCGCGCGTTTCGGTCGCCGGCGATACCGGCGAGCACGGCGCCGAGGATGATCACCGCGCCCACGAGCGCCAGCGCTCCCGGGCGCTCGTGGCGGACGATCGCGCCGAGGAACAACGCCAGCAGCGGGATCACGACCGCGATGAAGCTGGTGCGCGTCACCGGCCAGTGCTGGAGCAGCCACACGAAGGTGACGAACGCGACGACGGAGCCGAGGACCGTGAGGTAGCCGATGGCGATCCACGCCTGGCCACTGGGCCAGGCCTGCGGCTCGCCCATCAGACGGCTCGCGACCACGCACAACAGTGCGCCCACGCCCTGCGCCCAGGCGTTCGTCGCCAGCGGGTGGCCGCCGGGCGCGCGCTTCAAGAGCACGCCCGCGAGGCTCGCGGTGAGTGCTGCGAGCACCACCGCGACGAGCCGCGCGGGCTCGTAGTGACCTTCCAGGTTCGAGGAGAACATGAGCCCCACGCCGCCCAGGCCGGCGAGCGAGGCGAGGACGACCCGCCGGCGCAGGGGCTCGAGCCCGAAGGCCCTGGCGAACAGCGACGTGCTGAGCGGGATGGTGGCGAAGATCACGGCGGCGATGCCGCTCGGCACGGTCTGCTCGCCCCAGTAAAGGAGCGGCAGGCTGACGCCGAAGTCGACGATGCCGAAGAGGAGCGCCGCCGTGAGCTGCTCACCGCGCGGCCACGGCACGCGGCGCGCGAACGCGATCGCGGTGAGCAGGAGCGCTGCCAGCCCCAGCCGCACGCCGGCGCCCCACACCGGGGGCGTGGTGTCGTTGCTGAAGCGGACCACCAGGAACGTGCTGCCCCAGATGGCGCAGCTGACGGCGAACGCGAGCCAGGGACCGGCGGCCGGGCGCGGGGCCGCGGCGGAACCCGGAGCGGCGACGCTCACGCGGGGCGGCGGCAGCGGGGGGAATGCGCGCGCGTGCTCATGTTCGCAGACTAACAGAGGCGCGATTCAGCGCTTGGCCCGCGGCGTCCGCGCGCGGTAGCCTCGCCGTCCCTTTGCCGCTCCACGTCCCGGAGACCGCCATGCGCGAAGACGACCTGCTCAAGTTCCGCTGGATCGCCGACCCCCGCATCTCGCCCGACGGCACCCGCGTGGCGTTCACGCTCGTCCGCGTCGACGCCGAGGAGGACGAGTACAGGACGGACCTGTGGCTCGCCAGCGTGCCCGCGCCGGGAGCGGCGCCGGAGGCGCCGAGAGCTTTGACCTTCGACGGCCGCTCCGCCCAGCCACGCTGGTCGCCCGACGGCAGCGCGCTCGCGTTCGTCCGCCGCGCCGAGGGTGCGAAGCCGCAGCTCCACGTGCTGCCGCTCGCCGGCGGCGAGGCGCGCGCGCTCACCAAGCTCGAGAAGGGTGTCGCCTCGCCCGCGTGGTCGCCCGACGGCAAGGCCATCGCGTTCCTCTCCGGTCACGACCCGGAGCGCGACGTCGAGGGTGCGAAGAAGCCGAAGCACGAGCCCGCGCGCGTGGTCACGCGCCCCGAGTTCCGCTGGAACAACGAAGGCTTCACCGACTTCGAGCACCTGGACCATGTCTGGGTCGTGAACGTCGACGCCGGCGAGCCGCGCCGGCTCACGAAGGGCATGCGCTGCAAGGAGTGGTCACCCGCTTGGTCGCGCGACGGGAAGAGCGTGTTGTTCGCCACCGACCGCCGCGAGGCGCCGTGGTACAGCGCGCCGGCGGAAGACAACGACATCCGCGCCGTCGCCGCCGACCTGGACGTGCCCACCGAGGGCGAGACCATGCGCGTCGTCGCCGACATCACCGGGCCGATCGCGCAGTTCGTCGAGGGCGCGGACGGACGCATCGCGGCCGTGGGTGGCATCCGCCCGCAGAAGCCCAACACCTACGAGGCGAACGACCTGCTGCTGTTCGAGGGTGCGTGGCCGCAGCTCTCGCCGCGCGTGCTCACCGAGCGGGTCGACCTGCACGTGGGCGAGGGCGTGAACTCCGACCAGCACCCGCCGCGCGGCGGCGGCGAGCTTCCGCTCGGCTTCGCGGCCGGCGGCAAGGCGATCGTGTTCGCGCACGCCCGGCGCGGTGCCGCGCACCTGGCACTCTGCGACGTCGCCAGCGGCCGCGTCGAGGACCTGACCGGGCCCGACCTCGAGGTCATCGCCGGCACCGTGTCCGCGGACGGCCGGCGCGTGGCGCTGACCGCCGGCTCGCTCACGAGCCCCGGCGACCTCCACGTCTACGACCTCGAGCGGCGCACGCTGACGCGGCTCTGGGGTGCCAACGACGAGCTGCTCGCGGGGGCCGAGCTGGGCGAGGTCGAGTGCTTCGACTACCCGTCGTTCGACGGCACGAAGATCCAGGCCTGGCTCGTCAAGCCCGCCGATTTCGACCCGAAGAAGAAGTACCCGCTCGTGCTCGAGATCCACGGCGGCCCGCACACGGCGTACGGCGTCGGCTTCTTCCACGAGTTCCGCGTGCTCGCGGCCGCGGGCTATCTCGTGCTCTACACCAACCCGCGCGGCAGCACGAGCTACGGCCAGAAGTTCGCCGACTGCATCCAGTACGCGTTCCCCGGCGATGACTACAAAGACCTGATCGCCGGCGTCGACCACGTGCTCGCACGCGGCTACGTCGACGAGTCGCGACTGGGCGTCACCGGCGGGAGCGGCGGCGGGCTCCTGACCAATTGGATCGTGTGCAAGACGAACCGCTTCGCCGCCGCGATCACGCAGCGCTGCGTCGCCGACTGGGCGGCGATGTGGTCGACGTGCGACTTCTCGCTGTTCCAGCCGTTCTGGTTCCGCGGCGCGCCCTGGGAGGACCCGAAAGACTTCGCCGAGCGCTCGCCGGCGACGCACATCGCGAACATCGAGACGCCGCTGATGGTGATCCACTCCGAGGAGGACTGGCGCACGCCGATCGGCCAGGGCGAGGCGATGTTCCGCGGGCTCTTGTACCGGAAGAAGCCCACGGTGATGGTGCGCTTCCCGGGCGAGAACCACGAGCTGTCGCGCTCGGGGCTACCGTCGCGCCGGGTGCAGAACCAGCAGCACATCCGGCGCTGGTTCGATCACTGGCTCATGGGCAAGACCGCGCCCGAATACGGCGTGCCGGAGGCGGCGTCGGTCGAGCCTGCCCCGGTGCAGAACCGCTAGCGGAGCTTCGCCAGCCAGGCTCCCAGCGTGTCGCGCTCGGCGTCGGTCATGCCGGTGAGATTGCCGAGCGGCATGGTCTTCGTCTCCACGGCGCGGACGCGGACGCGGGGGGCGAGGGCGCGGAGGCGATCGGGGCGGTCGAGCATGATGCCGCTCGGGGCCTGGGGGAACGCCGGGTTCGAGGGGTGCTCCGAGTGGCAGGTGGTGCAGCGCCGCTCGACGATCGCGAACGCCTGCCCGTCGGGTACGGTGATCGCGAGCGTGGCGCCGGTGCCCGCGGCGCCCGGCGCGGGGCGGGCGGTCAAGACGACCGCGGCCACGAACGCGGCCCCGCCGGCAACCACCGCGCGCCAGTCGGAGCGGCCGCGCGCGTTCATCACGTACTTGAGCACCACGCCCGCGATGCAGACCAGGATCAGCACCAGCCAGCCGAGCGGGTGGCCATAGCCGGCGGGGAAGTGCTGGCTCAACATCAGGAACAACACCGGGAACGTGAGGTAGTGGTTGTGCGTGGAGCGTGCCTTGGCGAGCACGCCGGGTGCGGTGTCGACCGGCTCGCCGGCGCGCGTCTGCGCCAGCATCTTCGCCTGGCCGGGGATGATCACGCGCCACACGTTCCCGGCCATGATCGTGCCCAGCATCGCGCCCGCCTGGAGCCACGCCGCGCGCGCGCCGAAGACGCGCGTCAGGCCGAACACCGCGGCGGCGAACGCGAGCGAGAGCAGCGTCGCCAGGAGCGCCGGGCGCTTCTTGAGCGGCGAGCGGCACGCCGCGTCGTACACGAGCCAGCCGGCCACGAGCGCTGCCGCCGAGACCAGCACCGCGGCCCCGCGCGTGAGCCGCGAGCCGCTGTCCACGAGCATGGCGCCGCCGCCCAGCCAGTAGACCACCGCGAGCAGGAACGCCCCCGAGATCCACGTCGAGTACGACTGCCACTTGAACCAGTAGAGGTTCGGGGGCAGCTCGGCGGGCGTGAGCGAGCGGCGCTTCACCACCTCGTAGAAGCCGCCGCTGTGCACCATCCACAGCTCACCCACGACGTTTGAGCCTTCGGGACCCTTCGGGTCCCGACCTCGATCGGCGCGCGGCTGCTCCAGGCTCGAGTCCATCCACATGAACAGGAACGAGTCGCCGATCCAGAGGATGCCGGCGAGCACGTGCGCGGCGCGGAGCAGCGCTCCGAGCCATTCGAGCAGCAGCGGCGGCAGCGTCAACGCGGCCGCTCCGGCCTCAGGACTCCGGCGGTGACACGAGCGAGTCGGGCTGCGTGCGCTCGTTCACGCCCTCGGCCTCGGCGCGGAGCCGCTTGCCCCACGCGCTGTGGCGCCTGGCGACGGTCTTCGCCGCGGGCTCCGTGATCCGCGCCGGCTGCGGGTCGTCCAGCACCAGCGTGCCCAGCAGCAGGTCGGCGAGCGGCAGCACCACGTTGAAGTTCTTGCCCATGTAGACGTGGTGCAGGCGGTGATGCTTCTTGATGAACTGGAAGAACCCGGCGCGCTCGATCCATGGGATCGTCGGCTTGTGCATCAGGAAGTGGAAGCCCTCGTAGGCGAGGTAGTAGACGTAGATCGTGGCGCCGATCGTCGCCATCACGGTCCAGCCCGGATACCCGGTGCCGGTGGCGAGCCACGCCGCGAGCGCCCACGGGACCAGGTTGACCGACACCAGCACGAAGCCCGCCCACCACTGGAACGTCATCGCCTCTTCCTGCTCGGGCTCGGTGATGTGGAACGTGTCCTCGTGCTTGCAGAGCTGGTGGTGCACCAGCGTGTGCGCCGTGAACATCTGCGGCGGCAGCCACGGGCGGTGGAGCCAGTAACGATGGTAGATCCACTCGAACAGCGTGGCCTGGAGGATGCCTGCGACCGCGGCGAGCGGGATGGCGACGAGCAGAGTTTCCAAGACGAGCCCCATTCAGGCGCTCGAGCACGTCGGTCCCCCGGGCGCCCTCGGGGAATCCCTTTCGCCGCACACGTCCTGTGCGCGGGTTTCGGCAGCTTATCATGCCCTCTTGCGCGATTCCACGCGGCGCGAGAGGACCATGATCTGCCACAGGTCGCGGCGGCTCCTCTGCCTCAGAGTCTTGACCGCGAGTTGACCCGTGGCGCCGATGCTCCGCTCCAGGAACCGGAGCTCCTCGAGGTTCGCGCGTACCGACTGGTCGGGTGGGATATCGAGTCCCACGGAGCGGGCCATCAGCATGCCCTTGGCTCGGAGCGACAACTCGAGATGGACCCGCAGCAGGCAAAGCATGTCGACGACCACGGCATCGGGGAAACGCCTTCGCAACGAGTCGAGGTAATCCCCGATGCGCGTGCCAGCCACCTCGCCGCCCTTGATCTGCTCGAGTGTGGCGACCTCGCTGTCGAGGTTGGTGCCGAGCCAGTCCCGCGTGGCGCGCTCGCTGCGCTCGAACACCAGCATCAGGAGCGGCGGCAGCGTGGCGATGATGACCGCAGCCTCGATCAGCACATGGTCGGCGAGCAGGTTGAACGCTGCGTGGACCGCGGCGGCCAGCACATAGCCCGGCAGCAGCTCGCGTGCGCCCGTGGAACCGGTGCGCTCGCTCGTGCTCTGGGCGAGGATCGCGAACATCGCCGTGGTGCCGCCGTGCATCACCGCCGTCCCGAGGCCGCGCGCGAGCCACAGCCCCAGGCTCAGGTCGTGGAGCGCCCGCGCGTAATAGACATTCTCCACCACGCCGAACCCGGTGCCGACCGCGAAGCCACAGATCGCGGCATCGACCATGAATCCGACCTGGCCGCTGCGGATCAACCACGCCACGAACGCGGCCTTGAGCGCCTCCTCGAGCAGCGGCGCCTGCACCCGGTCCAGCAGCATGCGGTCCACGTGCGCGACATCGAGCGCCAAGCGATAGGCGAGCCAGGCGAGCCCGGCGGCGATCGCGCCCGCGATCAGCGATGCGAACAGCATCCGGCGGTGCACCAGCTTGTAGCTGTCCATCGCGCTGAGGCCCGCGAGGAGCAGGAGCACCGGCAGGAAGCCCGCGGCGAGGCTCGCGAAGGGCACGGCTCAGGCGATGCCGAACAGCTTGTCCAATCCCACGTACGCGATCACGGTCTTGACCGGCGGCGTGACGTTGACCAGTCGAAAGGAATGCCCGCCGCTCGAGAGCCGCTTGTACGCGTCCAGGAACTCGGTGATGCCGGCGCTGGAGATGTACTCGAGCCCCGCGCAATCCACCGTCGTCGGGCGGCTCAGGCCCCGGAACACGTCGCGCACGCGCGGCAGCTCGGCGGCGTGGAAGCGACCCG
>DATLUU010000653.1:0-6508 GCA_035577885.1 Verrucomicrobiia bacterium | reverse complement strand
GCTCGCGATCCTCACGACCGGGCTCGGCTCACACGCCGCCCGCGCCGCCGACACCAAGCCCGCCAAGGGCGCCAAGACCGACGCCAAGGCCGCCGCGGCGACGCCCGCGGTCACCGATTCGCTGGGACTGCTCGAGCGGGCCGTGGCCAAGGACTCCACCAAGTTCGACAACTTGTACAAGCTGGGCATCATGTACCTCGACCGCGAGAAGAACGCCGAGGCGGCGCAGGTGTTCACCAAGGCGAACCAGGTGAAGCCGAAGAACGTGAAGGTGCTCGTGAACCTCGGCGTGGCGCTCGACAACCTGAGCCGCGCCGACGAGGCGCAGAGCTACTACAAGCAGGCCATCACGATCTCGCCGCAGGATTCGCTCGCGAGCTGCCGGCTCGCCACGTCGCTCTACGCGCAGGGCAAGTTCTCGGAGTCGATGACGCTGCTGCGCGACCTGATCGCCAAGCAGCCGCGCTCGCACTGCGCCTACTTCACCATGGGCGTGGCGTTCGCCGATGCCGGGCTCTATCGCGACGCGATCCGGATGTGGAAGAAGGTGGTCGAGCTGGCGCCGTCCTCGCCCGAGGCACAGAGCGCCAAGGAGAGCATCGACGTGCTGGAGAGGTTCCTGAGCGGGCAGTAGGGTTCATGTCGATCTATTTCGATCACAACGCATCGACCCCGGTCCGCCCCGAGGTCGCGGAGGCCATGCAGCAGGCCCTGCGCGACCTCGGGGCGAACCCTTCGAGTGCGCATTCCGAGGGCCAGCGCGTGCGCGCCGCGGTCGAGCGCGCCCGCGCCCAGGCGGCAGTACTCGTGGGCGCCGAGCCGCGGCAGGTGGTGTTCGTCTCCGGCGGCACCGAGGGCGACCACCTCGCCATCGTCGGCAGCGCCTGGGCGCAGCGCGAGCGCGGCCAGCACGTTGCCTACGCCGCGATCGAGCACCACGCCGTGCACGGCGCCGCCGACGTGCTCGAGCGCCTCGGCTGGCATCACTCCGTGCTCCCGAGCGACGCGAACGGCCTCACGCCGCCCGACAGCGTGAACGATCTGCCCTCGGGCACCACCGTGCTCGCGCTCATGCTCGCGAACAACGAGACCGGCGTGGTGCAGCCGGTGGCGGCACTCACCGCGCGCGCCCAGGCACGCGGCATCCGCGTCGTGTGCGATGCGGTGCAGGGCGTGGGCAAGGTACCCGTGGACGTGGGCGCGCTGGGCATCGACTACCTCGTCTTCTCCGCGCACAAGTTCGGCGGCCCGAAGGGCGCCGGCGCGCTGGTGATCCGCGACCGCGCGCCGCTCGAGCCGCTGTTCCGCGGCAGCGCGCACGAGCGCGGCCTGCGCGGTGGCACCGAGAACGTGCCCGGCATCATCGGGCTGGGTGTCGCGGCCGAGCTCGCCGCCCGCGGGCTCGCGGCGGAGAGCGCGCGGCTGCTGGAGCTGCGCAAGCGCTTCGAGGCGGGCTTGAAGCAGGCGGTGCCGGACATCGTCATCCACGGCGCCGCAGCACCCAGGCTGCCGAACACGGTGAACGCATCGTTCCCCGGCGCGCGCTCGGATCATCTCCTGCTCGCGCTCGACTCGCGCGGCCTCGCCGCCTCGGCCGGCGCCGCGTGCGCGAGCGGCGGCGTCGAGCCCTCGCCGGTGCTGAAGGCGATGGGCGTGCCGCGGGAGCTGGCGATCTGCGCCATCCGCTTCTCGCTCGGCCGTACCACGACCGAGGACGACGTCGCGCGCGCGCTCGCGATCGTGGTCGAGTCGGTGAAGGCGGCGCGCAAGGTGACGGTGCCGTCATGAGCAGGCTGCGCGTGCTCGCCGCCATGAGCGGCGGCGTCGACTCGGCGGTGGCGGCGGCACTGCTCGCCGAGCAGGGCCACGAGGTCACCGGCGTCACGCTGCGGCTCGCCTGCTACGGCAAGACGCCGCTCTCGCCCAAGGCCTGCTGCACGCTGGATGCGATCGACGATGCCCGCCGCGTGGCACAGACGATGTCGTTCCCGTATCACATCGTGGACGCCGAGCAGGTGTTCCGCGAGCGGGTGATGATGCCGTGGGTGGACGGCTATGCGAGCGGCCGCACGCTCTACCCGTGCGCCTCGTGCAACCAGCACCTCAAGTTCGGCGACCTGGTGACGCGCATGGAGCTGGCCGCCGCCGACCGGCTCGCGACCGGGCACTACGCGCGCGTCACCCGCGAGCCCGATGGTTCGTGGGCGCTGCGGCGGGCCGCGGATGCGGGGAAGGACCAGACGTACGCGCTGGCGCTCATCCCGTACGCGGTGCTCGGGCGCGTGCTGTTCCCGCTCGGCAATCTGAAGAAGACGGCGGTGCGCGCGCATGCGCAGCGGCTCGGACTCTCTTGCTGGGACAAGCCCGAGAGCCAGGACCTGTGCTTCGTCCCCGACGGTGACTACGCGGGCTACATCACGGGCCAGCTCGGCGAGACGCGCGGCACCGCACCCGGCGCGTTCGTGGACGAGCGCGGCGCGCGCGTGGGTACGCACCGCGGCGTCATCCACTACACGGTGGGCCAGCGGAAGGGGCTGGGCGTGGCCCTCGGTGAGCGCCAGTACGTGCTCGCGATCGACGCCGCCGCGAACACGGTGACGCTGGGTCCGCGCGCGGCGCTCGAGCGCGAGGGCCTCGTCACCGAGCGCGTGAACTGGCTGCTGCCGACGCCGCCGGCCGCGGGGACGCGCGTGCTCGCGCGCATCCGCTACAACCACGCCGGCGCCGCCGCGACGCTGGAGCCACTTGCGGACGGCGGGGTGGAGCTGCGCTTCGACGAGCCCCAGCTCGCGGTCACGCCGGGTCAACTCGCGGTGCTCTACGACGGCGATCGTTGCCTCGGGGGCGCCCCGATCCGCGAGGCCGTGGGCACGCCCAGAGGCCTTCGCGCGTCGGCTCCAGCGGCCCTGGCTCGGTAAAGGTACCGAAGCAGAGAATCGGCCCTTGACCCGGCGGGTGAGGCGCGGAATGCTCGTTCACGGCCTCGACCGGGCGTCTTCCAAGCCCGAGGTACCCGTATGACGCCGCACCCGCTCGCTCACCCCGGCCGGATCGCCTGGATCGCGACACTGTTGCTGATCCTTGCCTGCTCTCCGGCGTTCGCGGTCGCCGCAGCGCAGGACACCGTGCCGCCACCGCCCCCCGCGCCCGACAGCCTTCTCTACATTCGCGATGTGATCGTGGGCCGAGTGGAGTGCCCGGTGTGTCCTCCACGGGTCTGCCCGGATCAGCCGGTGCTGGTGACCGTCCGCGGCCAATTCCCCAACGCTTGCTACAGGCTCCGCAGCCTGTCCGTGGCCCCCAATCGTGGACTCTTCCCGATGGTCGTCGCAGACGTCGTCTTCGTCGGCTGCTCGAATGATTGCTCGATCCTGCCGGTCGGATTCGAAGCGAGCGTCGAGCTTCCGTCGGAGGTGCCGGGCGACCACCAATTCGCGCTTCGCGAACAGGCCAGGCTCTGCCCCGACACGACGGTCGTGTCCTCCAACCTGGGGCGGTTGGTGACCTACAACGTGCTGCCCGACTGCGGCACCCCTCCGCCGCCGATCCCGCCCGACTCGCTGGTGCGCACGTTCGTGAGGCTCGCCATCTCGCCTGAGCACCCGTGCGCGGGGGACTCGGTCACGCTCCAGCTCCTCACGAACGGCTGTCCGCCGTGCGTGCACTTGAAGAGCTTCGGCACCATCGATGCCGATACGGGCTCGTATGTAGGCGTGATCGAGTGGACGCCGCAGTGCCTCAATATCCGCTGCGCCCCGGAGTCGCTGGCGGCATCGCTGGGACGACTGGCGCAGGGCTCGTTCCACGTGATCGCGCCGATGATCGTGCACGTGCTCGGGACGCCGAACCCCGATTCGACCATCATGTTCGTGCTGCCGTTCGCGTTCCAGGTCGGCCCGCCGGGGTGCGTCACCTCGCCGGGGCCGTGCGTGGTGCGCGAGATGGAGTCGGATGTCCCCAGTGCACAGTGCGCGCTGACCTTGCCCCGCGGCGGCAGCGGTGACGTGCCGCTCTACTACTCGAGCGCGCTGGCGATGGCCGGCGTGCAGGGCGTCATCAACGTGCCGCCGCCGTTCGTGCTCGACGACCTCCGCGTGGCGAGCGGGCTCACTGGCGTGCACTTGTCGCGGCAGCGGACCGTGGGCGGCTGGCGCTGGCTGGTGTTCACCGATCCCGGCGTGACGCTCGCGCCCGGCGTGCATCAGCACCTGCTCGATGCCACGATCAAGGCCTACTCCTACCTGGCGCCGAGCGGTTCCTCCGCGCTCATGACCGTGAACATCACGCTCGCCGCGGGCGCCGGCGGCGAGGCGTTGCCGCTCTGCAACCGCGAGACGTTCGCGATCGTGGCGGTGCGGCTTTGCATGGCGGGCGAAACCAATGCTTGCGACGTGAACCACGACGGCCAGCTCGACGTGCGCGACCTCGTGCGCATGTCGAGCTGCCTGCAGCACGACCTCGTCGACACCACCGGCGCGTGCGTGGACTGCGACTCGAGCGGCGTGTTCAACCTCAACGACATCTACTGCTGCGCGGTCGCCATCCTGCGCGGACCGCCCGTGCCCCCCGACAGCGTGCACCAGGACGGCAGCGTGTCCGTGAGCTACGGCCCGGTGTGGGCGAGCGGCAACAGCCGCATCGTGCACGTGCACGTCTCCGGCGCGAATGCGCTCGGCGCGACGATGCTGCAGCTCGACTACCCGGCCGACCGCTGGCAGGCCTACATCCCCATCGTTCTGGACGCCACCACGCGACCGGTGGACGCGGACTGGTACCCGCTCATCGACCTGGACGACCCGGGTCACGTGCACCTGGGCGGGATACGCGTCGGGGACTCCGGAGCGAACGAGTTCGACGTCGAGTTCTGGATGTCCTCGATCGCGCCCGCGCTGCCCGGCGATCAGTTGGTCGTGGTCGGCGCCGACCTCGCCGGGCGCGATGGCCGCGTGCTGACACCACGCGACCCGCTGCCGGCGCTGTCGCTCACGGCCCCGGCGCCGCCGCGGCCGGGCCCGGGCCCGCCCCCGCCCACGACGCTCGCGCTCTCGGCGGCGCGCCCGAACCCGTTCACCACGAGCACTTCCTTCGAGGTCGATCTGCCGAACTCGGCTCCGATCGATCTCGCGGTGCACGACCTCGCCGGCCGCCGCGTGGCGACGATCGCGAGCGGCGTCTACCCGGCTGGCCGCAGGGTCTTCGACTGGGACGGGGCCGGAATGCGTGGCGGTATCTACTACGTGCGGCTCCGCGTGAACGGCCAGGTGCTCTCCACGCGCGTCGCACTGTTGAAGAACGCTCATTAGCGCCGAGTCGCCGGGGCTTTGACAGCCCATCCGGGCACTCCCTACGGTGCCCGGATGGGCCATTCCCCCGCGACAGTGCCCGCAGTCGAGACGCGCGACTTGAAGCGCGTGTTCAAGGGCAGCCGCGGCTCGCCGGAGGTGGTGGCGCTCGCCGGCGTCGACCTGAGGATCGAGCGCGGCGAGGTGTTCGGGCTGCTGGGCCCGAACGGCGCCGGCAAGACCACCGCGATCAAGATCCTCAACACGCTGCTCTATCCCACGAGCGGCGAGGCGCGCGTGGCGGGGCACGACGTGGTGCGCGAGGCCGCCGAGGTGCGGCGGCGGATCGCGCTGGTCTCGGGCGGCGAGAGCAGCGGCTACGGCATCTTGAACGTGCGCGAGTGCCTGTGGATGTTCTCCCAGTTCTACGGCGTGCCGCGGGCCGAGGCCAACGCGCGCGTGGACCAGCTGATCGGGGCCCTGGGGCTCTCGGAGCTGGCGAAGACGCGCATCAACCGGCTGTCCACCGGCCAGCGCCAGCGCATGAACTTCGCGCGCGGGTTCGTCTCCGACCCCGAGATCCTGTTCCTCGACGAGCCCACGCTGGGCATGGACGTGAACGCCGCCCGCGAGCTGCGCGAGTTCGTGCTGACGTGGGTGCGGGAGAGCCCCGGACGCACGGTGCTGCTCACCACGCACTACATGGCCGAGGCGGACATGATGTGCGACCGCATCGCCATCATCGACCGCGGCCGCACGCTCGCCTGCGACGCGCCGTCGGCGCTTCGCCGCGCCGTGGAGGGCGGCCAGCACGTGGAGCTGGAGGTGCTGGGCGTCCCGGAGGGCCTCGCGGACGTGGACGGCATCGCGGTCACCTGGGGCGCGCCGCACCCCGAGCGCGGCACGCACACGATGAAACTGCGGCTCGCCGACGGCGGCCGGCTGCCGCTCGTGCTGCGCGCGCTGGACGTGAAGGGGGTGGCGGTGCGCGGCGTCTCCACGCGCGAGACGAGCCTCGAGGACGCGTTCATCGCCATCGTCGGCCGTGGCCTCGACGACAGCGAGGCGCCGAGATGAGCCTGGCTGCCGCCCTGCCCGCGATCGAGCACCGCCCGCGCCACACCGGTGCGCGGCTGTTCGCGCACGCCATGCTCGCGCGCATGTACGTACGCATCGTCGGCTCGCTGCGCGAGCCGACGTGGATGATCGCCGACGCGATCTTCCCC
>DATLUU010000652.1:0-2672 GCA_035577885.1 Verrucomicrobiia bacterium | reverse complement strand
GCGCTGGGGCGACTACACCGGCATCGACATGGACGCCGCGCAGGTGTCGCCGTCGCAGTCGGTGGCGTGGTACGCCGGGCAATGGAACAAGTCCGCGACCGTGTTCGGGACCTGGATCAACAAGCTGTCGTTCTCGTATGGACAGGTGTTCGGCACCGTCTCTGACGACTGCGACGGCGCCGCCGGCACGACCGGCGACCGCTTGGCCGTCGCGGGCGTGACCGTATCGCTCAAACAGGGCGTCACCACCCTCGCCACCACGACCACGAACGCGAGCGGCCAGTACAGCTTCGGCTACGTCGAGTCCGGCACCTACGACGTGGTCGCGACACCGCCGGCCGGCGGCACGAACGTGGATGCGATCGCGGGCACCGGCGGCACGACGCAGACCCGGATCAACGCCAGCGACGTGCAGATCGCGATGACGAACGCGCAGTCGTCGAGCGCCAACAACTTCGTGGTCGCGAGCACGAAGCCGCTGCCGGCCACCGCAAACATCAGCCCCAGCGTGCGCTCGGTCGGCGACCCGCAGTTCACGCTCACGGTGAACGGCTCCAACTTCTCCCCCTGCTCCGTCGTGCGCATCGATGGCTTCGATCGCGTGACGACGTTCGTCAACTCCGGGCAGCTCACCGCCACGATCACCGCCACGGACCAGTTGGCGGGCGGCACGAAGACGATCACGGTGTTCACGTCCGCCCCGGGCGGCGGCACGTCGAACGGCCAGACGCTCATGATCAACGGCACGCCGGACACCACGCCGCCCACGGTGGCGATCACGTCGCCGGTGGGTGGCGAGAGCTGGGCCGCGGGCACGGTCCACAACATCACCTGGACCGCGAACGACAACGTCGTGGTGAACACGATCGACCTCGCGCTGTCGACGAACGGCGGCGCCACGTTCCCGACCGCGATCGCCACCGGGCTCTCGAACTCGGGCACGTTCGCGTGGACGCTGCCCGTCGTGCTCACGAACCAGGCCCGTGTGCGCGTGCTCGCCCACGACGGCACCGGCAACCTCGGCTCGGATTCGAGCCACACGAACTTCTCCATCACCGGCTGGACGATCACCGCCAGCGCCGGGGCGAACGGCTCGATCTCGCCGAGCGGTGCGCTCGCCGTGGCGGATGGCGCCACGCCGTCGTACACGATCACGCCGAACACCGGCTACCACGTGCAGGACGTGCTCGTGAACGGCTCCTCGGTCGGTGCGGTGACGAACTACCTGTTCCCCGCCGTGCACGCGAACCAGACGATCGCCGCCTCGTTCGCGATCAACACCTACACGCTGACGCTGTCCACGGTCGGCAACGGCTCGGTGGCCGCGGTGCCGAACCAGGTCACGTACAACCACGGTACGAGCGTACAGCTCACGGCGACGCCGGCGCCGGGCTGGAACTTCGATTTCTGGAGCGGCGACACCACCGGCGCCACGAACCCGCTGACGTTCTTCATCACCTCGAACCGGAACATCACCGCGAACTTCGGCCAGCACATCTACACCTGGAACCAGACCGGCACCGCCTCGTTCGCCACGGCCACGAATTGGACGCCGAGCCGCACCGTGCCGGCCGCGAACGACGTGCTGATCTTCAACAACGGCGCCACCACGACGGCCACCGGCGTGACGTCGCAGACGATCGGGCAGCTGCTGGTGAGTGGCAACACGAGCGTCTCCCTGCAGGCACCCGCCTCCGCCAACGTCGCGATCGCCGGCGCTGGTGGCGCGGACCTGAGCGTTCCCGCGGGATCGACGCTGCAACTGAGCGGCGCGAACGCGATCATGCTGGCGATCGGCGGCGGCGCGACCGGAGACATCTCCGGCACGCTGGTGCTCACGCAGGCCGCGCACCGGATCACCGCCGTGGACGCGAACTCGCTCGTCTTCAACAGCGGCGCGCTGTGCACCGCCGGTATCAGCTTCGGCGGCAGCATGTTCGGCACCACGGCGATCGGGACCGTGGAGTTCAAGGCGGGCTCGCTCTACCAGCACATCGCGGGTGCGAACCCGTTCGGGGCCTCGGCACCCAGCTCGGTGGTCACGTTCGACGCCGGCAGCCGCTACCGGGTGGATGGGGTGGGCATCACGCCGTCGATGTCCGGCCGCACGTACGCGGACTTCGAGTACAACTCCACCAGCTCGGCCCTGACGACCGGCGGCAATCCATTGACGCTCGACAGCCTCATCGTCACCCAGGGCACGCTGAATCTGAACCTGACCGGCGGCGCGTTCATCCGCGGCGACGTGCACGTGAAGACGGGCGCGACGCTGAACCTCACCCCGGCGACCGGCAGCCCGGTGTTCTCGTTCGCCGGGCCGGCGGCGCAGTCGGTCGACGTCCAGGGCACGTTCTCCAACTCCGCGAACGCGATCCTCGACGTCAACAACTCCGCCGGCGTCTCGCTGGTGACGAACCTGACCGCGAACGGCCTGGTGACGTTCACGTCGGGCTCGCTCAACACCGGTGCGCGCACGCTCACGCTCAGCACGACGTCGAACACGAGTGGCGCGTCGCAGGGCACGGGCTGGGTGAACGGCACGCTGCGGAAGACCTACGCCGCCGGCGCGTTCTCGAGCACGCTCGACGTGGGCGACGCCACGAACTACACGCCGGTCGACATCTCGGGGTCCGGCGCCACCGCCGGACTCAACCTCACCGCCACGAGCGCCG
>DATLUU010000651.1:0-5496 GCA_035577885.1 Verrucomicrobiia bacterium | reverse complement strand
CCGTCGCCCGGCCGGCCCTCGCTCGTGATCATGATCAGCTGCGTCGCCTCGAGATCCTCGTCGGCGCGGATCGCCTGGCCCAGCTCTTCACCGCCCAGGCCCTCGAGGCCGCGGTCGAGCAGCGCCAGCGCGAACGGCTCGCCCCCCGAGGCCGCGGTGCGCACGAGGCGCAGCGCGTCGGGCCCGTTGTCCGCCAGCTCCACGTCGCAGCCCCAGGCCTTGAGCACGGCCGCGACCGGCGCGCGCTCGACCGCGTGGCCATCGGCGAGCAGCACGCGCACGCCGCGCAGCGCCACCTCGGGCGCCGGCGTCGCGGTGCCGCCCACGGTGACCGGCTGCTTCTCGAAGCGGATCCGGAACCAGAACGTGCAGCCGTGGGCGCCGTCGCTCTCCACGCCCATCGAGCCGCCCATCGCCTCGACCAGGCGGCGCGAGAGCGCGAGGCCCAGCCCGGGGCTCGTGTAACGCCGCGCGCCCGGATCGTCGGACGGCTTCTGCGGCTCGAAGACGTGCGCGAGCGCGTCGGTGTGGATGCTCTCGCCGGTGTCCGCGACCTGGAACAGCAGCGTCACCTCGCTGTCGTCCTCCTCCTCGCGCTCGACGCGCACGGAGACCGAGCCCTGCTCGGTGAAGCGGATGGCGTTCGAGCCGAGGTTCAACAGCACCTGGCGCACGCGGCCGGGATCGCCCTTGAGCCGCGACGGCGCCAAGCCCTGGACACGGCTCTCGAACGCGAGTCCCTTGCCGATCGCGAGTGGGTGCAGCACGCCCGCGATCTGGTCCACGGTCACGCGCAGGTCGAAGTCGAGCGTGTCCACCTCCAGGCGGCCTTCCTCGAGCTTCGAGTAGTCCATGCTGTCGTTCACGAGCGTGAGCATCGTCTGCGTGCTCTCGCGCATCAGCTCCACGATCTGGCGCTGTTCCGCGGACAGCTCGCCCTGGAGCAGCATGTTCGCCATGCTCAGCACGCCGGTCATGGGCGTGCGCATCTCCTGGCTGATCGTGCTCAGGAACTCGCCCTTGACCTCGGCGGTGTCGCGCGCCTCGGCGAGGTGCGAGACGAGGTCGAGCACCTTGGGGCTGTCGGGGCGCGGCACCGGCCACGGCGCGGGCTCGGCGACCTCCGGCTCCACGTGCTGGCGCGCGGTGCCGATCAGGTAGCGCTCGCCGGCCGGCGTCTCGGTCATGCGCAGGCGCAGCTCGAGCGACACCGTGCGCCCGTCCGGCTTGACGACGTCGGCGCGGTGGACGATCGGCTCGCCCGGCGTGCGGCGCGCGCGCGCGAACGCGCGCCGGCCGGCGCGCGCATGCGCGGGCGCGAGCAGCACGAGCACGGGATGACCGACGCAGTCCTTCACCTTGCGGCCGGTGATGGATTCGAACGTGGGCGCGGCCCAGACGAGCCGGCCCCAGGCGTCGGTGCTGAAGACCAGGTCGGGGGTGGCTTCGAGCACCTCGCGCAGCCCGATCGTGGGCGCGAACGGCGGTGGCCCGGAGCGGTGGGATCGCAGACGGTCGTTCATCGTTCCTCTTCTTGAAGCTCGTGGGGCGAAACGGGCACTCTTCCGCGCACCGTCGGGGGCCGGGCGCGTTCACATGGGGTATCGACGGCGCGCGCGCGGCGCTTGAGTACTGACCCGCGACTCTCGGCACTGGCCGGTCGCCGCGGCCTCCCGTACGGTGCGGCGGCTCATGACCACGCCCATCCCGCCTTCACCCACGCTGCCCGCGCCCGACGCCCCGCCGCGGTCCTCCGGGGTCCGCGCCGGCGCGCTCACACTGGGCGACGTGGTCGCGACCTGGCTGCCGCTCGCGGGGAGCTGGATCCTGATGGGGCTGGAGCTCCCGGTGGTGAGCGCCGCCATGGCACGCATGCCGCACGCCACGGTGAGCCTCGCCGCCTACGGCGGCGTGGTGTTCCCGCTGGCGCTCCTGATCGAGTCGCCCATCCTGATGCTGCTCACCGCCTCCACCGCGCTCGCGCGCGACCGGCACTCCTATCATGTGGTGCGGCGCTTCATGTTCGTGGCCGCGGGGCTCCTCACCGTGCTGCACGCGGTGCTCGCATTCACGCCGCTCTTCGACTGGGTCGCGGGCGCCGTGATCGGCGTGCCGGAGCCGGTGCGCGAGCCGGCGCGCATGGGGCTGCGCATCATGCTGCCGTGGACGCTTTCCATCGCCTACCGGCGCACGCAACAGGGCGTGCTGATCCGCTTCGGCCGCGCGCGCGCCGTGACCTGGGGCACGCTGGTTCGGCTGACGACGCTGGTGACGCTGCTCGGGATCGGCGTCGCGCAGGGTGCGGTGCCCGCGATCGTCGTCGGCACCACGGCGGTGGCGAGCGCGGTCGTGGCCGAGGGCATCTTCGCCGGCTTCGCGGTGCGCCCGGTGCTGCGCGGGCCGCTCGCAGGCGCGGTGTCCGACGACGGCGTCGCGTCGCCGCCGCCGCTCACGATGGCGCGCTTCCTCCGCTTCTACGCGCCGCTCTCGGTGACGCCGCTCTTGAACTTCATCGCCATGCCGCTCTCCGCCGCGGCCATGAGCCGCATGCCGAACGCCCTCGAGTCGCTCGCGACGTGGCCGGTGCTCTCGGGGACCACGTTCACGGTGCGGAGCCCGGGCTTCGCCTACAACGAGGTGGTGGTGTCGCTCATGGACCGCGGGCGGCCGGTGCCGGCGCTGCGCCGGTTCGCGTGGGGACTGAGCGCGGTCGGCGTGCTGGTCCTGCTGGCGATGGCCGCGACACCGCTCGGGGGCCTGTGGTTCGAGCGTGCCGCCGCGCTGCCGAGCGGGTTGGCGCTCATGGCGCGGCAGTCGCTGTGGTTCCTGGTGCCGATGGGCGCGGTGAGCGTGTGGCAGAGCTATCACCAGGGCATGCTCGTGCACGCGCACCGCACGCGCGCCATCACCGAGTCGATGCTGGTGCTGCTCGCGGCACACGTCACCGTGCTCGGCATCGGCGTGGCGTGGCACTCGGTGCCCGGACTCGCATTCGCTGCGCTCGGTCTCACCGCGGGCGGGCTCGCGCAGATCGCGTGGCTCGCGCGTCGTTCGCACCCGCTCCGGCACCCCGCGAACCCGGCCGAGGGCGAGAACCCCGCGCAGCGCGGGTCCTGACCACCCCCCGGCCGGGCTTTGGCCGGCGCCTGCCCGCGCCCCCGTACCCGCCGCGAGCACCCCGGCTCAACATCCGCAACGCTTTGCGCGCTGAACATGTCAAGGCACGCGAGATGCTCAAGTCCCCGCCGGCAGCAATCCACCGCGGAGCGGCCGCAAGCCGCCCCGGCAGAACCTCACGGAGGAGGTCGCATGACGCTCGTGAGCCTGTCGCTGATCACGACGTGGATGGTGCTGGTGGTGCTGGGGCTCACGCTGTTCGGTCTCGTACACCTGCTCCTGCTTGGTGCGGGAGCGATCGTGTTCATGACCGGGAACCATGGCCGGTTCCGCGTGCGCACCCCTCAGGGCGGCGTGACAAGGAACGTCATCGCCAGGATCTGAGCGCCACGGAAGGCCGGGGCGCGGGAGGCTCCCCTCCCGCGCCTTCGATGCGAAGGCCTCGTATACTCCGCGCATGTCCTCCGTACTCCGGCCGGGCTCCGTGCTCGGCCGTTATCACATCGTCGAGCGGCTCGGTGAAGGGGGCATGGGCAGCGTCTATCGCGCCTCCGATCCGCGCCTCGAGCGTGACGTGGCGTTGAAGGTGCTGCACGAGGATCCCGACCCCGGCCGCGGGATCGATCGCCGCCGCCAGCTGCGCCTCGAGGCGCGCGCGCTGTCGCGGCTCATGCACCCCAACATCGCCACGCTGTTCGACCTCGACACGCACGACGGCGTCGACTTCCTGGTGCTCGAGTACGTGCCCGGGCACACGCTCGCCCACCTGCTCGAGTCGGGGCCGCTGCCCGAGGCACGTGCCCGTGCGATCGCGCTCGAGGTGAGCGAGGCGCTGGAGGCCGCGCACGAGCACGGCGTCGTGCACCGGGATCTCAAGCCCGGGAACATCATCTTGAACCCGCGTGGGCGCGCGAAGGTGCTGGACTTCGGCCTCGCGCGCTTCCAGGGCTCGTCCACCGCGACCATGTCCACGCTCAAGACAGCGGATCCGGTGGAACGCTTCGCCGGCACCATGCCCTACATGGCGCCCGAGCAGATCCGCGGCGAGCGCACCGACGCGCGAACCGACGTCTGGGCCCTGGGCGTGATCATGCACGAGATGTGCGCTGGCGCCCGTCCGTTCGCGGGCACGGACTACAGTCAGCTCCTCTATAGGATCGTGCACGAGGCGGCGCCGGCACTGCGCACGCTCCGGCCCGGCGTGTCGCCGGCCTATGCGGCGATCGTCGCGCGCTGCCTGGAGAAGGACCCCGCGCGCCGGTTCGCCGACGCCGCCTCCCTGCGGCGCGCGCTCCGGGGCGACGATTCGGCCGGGGCGCTCGCCGTGCCCGAGATCATGGACGCCGCGCCGGCTTCCGCGGAGCCGGTGTCGGGCGGCGCCATCCGCATCCGCTCGCTGGCGGTGCTGCCGCTCGCCAACCGCTCCGGGGACCCGGCACAGGAGTTCTTCGTCGACGGCATGACCGATGCGCTGATCGCCGATCTCGCGCAGATCGCGGCGCTGCGCGTGATCTCGCGCACGTCGGCGATGCGCTTCAAGGGCAGCGACAAGCCGCTCCCCGAGATCGCGCGCGACCTGCACGTGGACGGCATCGTGGAGGGCTCGGCGCTGCTCGCGGGCGGCCGCGTGCGCATCACCGTGACGCTGATCGAGGCCGCGACCGACCGGAGCCTGTGGGCGAAGAGCTACGAGCGCGAGCTGACCGACATCCTCACGCTCCAGAGCGAGGTCGCGCGCGCGATCGCCGAGGAGGTGCGCGTGCAGGTGACGCCCGAGGAGCGCACGCGGCTCGAGCCCAAGGGCCCGGTGAACCCCGCGGCGCACGTCGCCTATCTGCAGGGCCGCTACCTCTGGAACCGCTGGAACACGGAATCGTTCCGCCACAGCCTCGAGCGCTACCGCGAGGCGATCGAGGCCGATCCCGGCTACGCGCTCGCCTGGGCGGGTCTCGCGGACAGCTACGCCACGCTCGGGAACACGAACGCCATGGCGCCGGCCGAGGCGTACGTCAAGGCGCGCGAAGCCGCCGAGCGCGGGTTGGCACTCGATCCCTCGCTCGCCGAGCTGCACGCCTCGCTCGCCTACGTGCACCGTTTCCACGACTGGGACTGGGCGCGCGCCGAGCGCGGGTTCCTGCGCGCGCTGGAGCTGAACCCGGGCTACGCCACCGGCCGGCGCTGGTACGCGCAGTTCCTCTCCGGCCTCGGCCGCCACGGCGAAGCCATCGCCGAGGCGGAGCGCGCGCTCGAGCTGGATCCGCTTTCGCTCGTCATCCACACCGCGGTGGGCGACGTGCTCTTCTATGCGCGGCGCTACGAGCGCGCGGTGTCGTACTACCGGCGCTGCGTCGAGCTGGATGCCACGTTCGGCCCCGGCCA
>DATLUU010000650.1:0-2064 GCA_035577885.1 Verrucomicrobiia bacterium | reverse complement strand
TTCCTGAACCCGTTCGGCTGGCGCGCGGTCTGGAGACCGTTCGAGTACGTCTTCGTCTGGCGCCACGACCCGCTGCTCTCGGGCATCTCCGAGCTCCAGCCGCTCGCCTGGGGCCTGAACCTCTGGAACGGCCTGCCGCTGCTGCTCGCGGGCTGGCCGCTGCTCGCCCTGTGGCGCACGCGGCGGCACGGTCCCGACGCGCTGGAGTGGGGAGTGTGTGCGTTCGGCACCGCACTCGCGCTCAGCGGCAATCGCTTCGTCGCCACCTACGCGCTGCTCGCGGCGCCGTGGTGCGCGCGCGATCTCGACGAGTGGTGGCGGAGCCGCCGCTGGACGCGCGCCGGCGCCAACTCCTGGCGCGAGGCGCTGGCCACGAGCGCGCTCTGCGTCGCACTGCCGCTCTACGAGTGGACGCACTACGAGAACCGCTTCGGCATCCATCCGGACGACCGCCGCGAGCCGGTCGCGGCGTGCGACTTCATGCAGGAGCACGGCATCCGCGGGCGCGGGTTCAACGACTTCTTCCTCGGCGGCTACATGCTGTGGCGCTTCTGGCCCGACCCGGGACGGCTCCCGTACTTCGACATCCATCCCGAGGACAAGTCCGAGGCCGAGCGTCTCGCCTACCTGCGCGCGTTCACGAGCACGTCGGGCTGGACCGCGCTCTCGCGGCGCCGCGAGTTCGACTACGCGCTGCTGTCCCGGCTCCGCATGCGCGACCCCGGGCTCCTGGACGCGCTCGATGCGGACCCCGGCTGGTCGCTCGTGTTCGCCGACGACGCGGCGGCGATCTTCGTCCGCCGTGACGGGGCGCTCGCGGCGCTGGCGAGCCGCGACGGCTACCTGCTGCTGCCCGGCGGCGGGCGCCGCACCCAGGTCCTGGCCCAGGACCTGGTGCGCGACCCGGCGCTCGCCGCGCAGCTCTCGCTCGAGCTGGCGCGGCAGCAGCGCGAGTCGAGCCGCACGCTCGCGAGCGCTCCGTTGCGCGAGCTGTGCACGGCGGCCGCCGCCGCGGCGGTCGCGCCGCGCTAGGCGCGACGCGGCGTGGGGCCCGGAGACCGGGCCCCACGCGCGCGCGTCAGCGCGAGACCACCACCGGGCGCTGGAGGGCGCCGAAGTTGGTCTGGACGCGGCAGTAGTACACGCCCGGGTTCACACCCGAGAGCGTCACGCCCTGCTGGAAGATGCCGGCCGGCATGTCGCGGTCGAGCTGGGTGCGCACCAGACGCCCGGCCACGTCGTAGAACGCGACCACCACGTGCGACGCCATGGGCAGCGAGAAGCGCAGCACCATCCAGTCCCGAACCGGGTTCGGCGCCGGCGCGTCGAACGTGAACGCGTCCGGAGCCCAGCTGTCCGAGCCCGGATCGCCTTCCACGATCGCGGACGTCGTGCCGATCTGGCTCCACTGCTGCGACTCGTCGTTTCGCGTCCCGCCCGTGTCCGGGCAGCCCGCGCCGTCGGCGCCCTTCGTGTTCAGCACCTGCGAGTTGTCGTAGTAGTTCGTGGTCGAGCCGCCCACGGTGACGTGGATGACGGGGATCGTGCTCACCACCTTCGTCAGGCACAGCTTCGGGTCGCAGCCGTAGCACCCGGCCGGGCTCGTGTCCGAGCCGTCGAAGTTCTGGTACGACGTCTGGGCGAGCAGGAGCTTGCCGTTCGCAGGAATCGTGCGCGTGCCCCACAACGCGTAGTGGTGGGAGCCGATGTCGCACGTGACCACGACGCCCGTCATGTCCGCCGCCGTGAGGTTGTCGATGCGGAGGCACGACGAGTCCCAGTTGCCCTGACTGTCGTCCGCCACGCCCACGAACGTGACCCCGGCCGAGCCCAGCCACGGACTCGGCTTGGGATTGATGTGGCTGGAGTGGTGGGTGTCGTAGTAGCCGACGTACACCGCCACGTTACCCCCACCGCCGCTGACCTGCGGGTTCACGGTGACGGTGCGGGTGTCCGGCGTCGGGTCGGCGAGGCCGAGGGCGTCCTGCACCGTGAACGTCACCGTGTAGGTGCCCGCGGTCGCGAACGTCACCGCGCCCGGATCCTCGACCGTCTTGTTCGTGG
>DATLUU010000649.1:0-7056 GCA_035577885.1 Verrucomicrobiia bacterium | reverse complement strand
CCCGGCGAGTCGGGCGCTTCGCCGCCGAGCGTCACCGCGGTGCCATCGGCCAGCACCACGACCGCGCCGAGCACGTGGTTGAACGTGACGCCGTATTTCAAGCAATGCGGGCCGCCGGCGTTCGTGGCGACGTTGCCGCCGATGGTGCTCACCTGTTGCGAGGCCGGATCGGGCGCGAAGTAGAGCTGCTTCGCCGCGAGCTGCTGGGAGAGCCAGAGATTCACGAGCCCGGGCTGCACCCAGGCGAACATGCGCGCCTCGTCGACGCGCAGCACCTGGTCCATGCGGTTCAGGCTCAACGACAACCCGCCCTGCTCGGTGGTGGCGCCGCCCGCGAGGCCGGTGCCGGCACCGCGCGGCACCACGGGCAGGTTCTTCGCCCGCGCCCAGCGCACGAGCGCGCACACCTCGTCGGTGGAACGCGGCAGCACCACGGCGTCGGGCGGCCTTCTCTCCACGGTCAGCGCGTCGGCCTCGTACGTGAACAGCGCCGCCTCGCTCGCCATCACGCCGTTCTCCCCCAGCAGCGCCCGGAGCTCGGCGAGATCGCCCGCGTTCAGCACTCGGCCCCCTGCGGCGCGGGGAGCCCGGCGGCCTCGGCGAGCGCCGCGAGGACGCCGGCCACCTGCCGGTAGCCGGTCTCGAGCAGGAACGCGCTCGAGCGGCCGTAGGACTTGGCGCCGAGGATGAAGAAGCCGGGCTCGGGTGTCGCGAGCGTCGCGGCGTCGAACACGGCGACCTTCGCGCAGTCGCTGGTGCCCTCCGCATGCAGAGCCTCGGCGACCTTCATCGGTGCCAGCGTCTCGAAGCTCTCGTGCACGCGCAGCTCGCGCGTGAGCGCCGTGTCGGGGCCGAGGCCGCAGGTGATGATGACCTGGTCGGCGTCCTCCATGACAGGGCCCGCCTGGGTGACGAATTGCACGCGATAGCGGTGCGTCGCTGAATTGTACTCGAACCCCTCGCACTCACCGCCGCCCCGCCATTTCACGTGCGGCGAGCCGCCCGACTGGAGCCGGCGGCCTTCGGAATAGAGCGCGGCGCGCGCGGGCAGCGAGTCGTTCGTGACCTCGCCGGCGAACCCGGGCGATTCGCGCCGCGTCACCCACGTCACGCGCGTGCCCTGCGTCTCGCGTGCGAGCTGCTCCAGCGCCACCACGGTCGTCACCGCGGACGAGCCGCCGCCGATCACCAGCGTGCCCTTGCCGGCGTAGCGCTCGCGCCGGAGGCCCAGCACGTCGTCGGGGTGGTAGCTCATCTGCGGCTGGAGGTACGTCTCGCCGCGCGCCGGGATGCCGCCCGTGCCGGCCCAGAGCGGCTGGCCGTACGTGCCGCTGGCATCGATCAGCGCCTGCGCGTGGAGGAAGCTCTCGCGGCCGCCGGTGTCCCGCACGAGCAGCCGGAACGGGTGCCCGCCGCGCGCCTCGCCGCCCGTGCGATCGTGCTTGCGCGCGCCGTGCCGCGAGACGTGCGCCACCTGCGCGTGCGTGTGCACGCGGGGCTTCATCTCCGGCGTCGCCGCGAGCGGCGAGAGCAGGCGCTCGGCCAGCTCGGCGCCGGTCGGGTGCGCGGCCGGGTCGGGAGCGCTCCAGCCGTGGCGCGAAAGCAGGCGCGCCGACGCGGGCCCGATGTTCATCCGCCACGGCGTGAACATGCGCACGTGGCCCCACGCCAGCGCGTGCGCGCCCACCTCGCCGCGCTCGAACACGTGCACGTCGAATCCCAGCTCGAGCGCGAGGGCCGCGGCTTCGAGCCCGATCGGGCCGGCGCCGATGATGGCGAGCGAATGGCGTGTGGTCTCGGGCAAAGCGTGCTCCAGGGGGTGGTGAGCGGCGGGGGCGGGAGTATAGCCGCGCTGCGCGCGCGGCTCACCCCGGGTCGCAAGGCCGCTCAGGCGTCGGACGACTTCGCCAGCACGTCGATCATGCGCTCGCGGTTCTGCTCGACCACGTCGGCATTGCGATCGATGCCGATCCGCCACACGGCGACCGCGGCGCAGGCCGCGAGCGTGGTCACCACGAGCGAGGCGGTCTCCTTCCAGGAGTCGGGTGCGAGCGCGCGTGCCGCGACCACGGCGAGGATCAGCGCGCCGGCGATGGCGAGGATGGCGAGCAGGGCGCCAAAACCCGCCACTCCGCCGGGGCTTCGACGTCCGAGACCCCGCTCGGGCGGCTTCATCGGGAAGCGCGCCGAGAACCAGGTCCCGAGCACGCTGCTCGCCAGCGCGAGCGCGGTCCATCCGGTGGCGACGACCGCGAGGTGCGGCAGCACCTGCGCCGAGCGCATCACCGCCAGGGTTCCGAGCACGGCCACCGCCTCGATCAGCGCGCTCACGAACCAGCCCACGCTCTTGGTCAGCACCAGCTCGCGCGCCGACACCGGGAGCAGGAACAGCGTGCGGATGCCGGGGCCGTCGTAGCCCCAGAGCATGAGGTTGCGCCCGGCAAGCGAGCCGATCATCACGAACATGGGCATGAAACCGAATGCCGCCTTGCGGGCGGGCGAGAGGAAGATGAGCGCCACGGCCGTGATCGGCACCACCGCGAGCTGGTAGAGGAGCGCCGGCGTGCGCACGAGGTAGAGGAGCTCGCGCGTCACCATGACCGATTGCGGGCGCGAAAGGCCGGGGAGCTTGGGGCCGAGGCTCCCGCGCGCGGCGCCCGACGCGCGCGTACGCACGCGGCCGCCGGTGGCGCCGCGCAGCGCGGCCTTCGCCATGACGCGCGCGCCGAGCGCGAGCGGGACCAGGATCAGCAGCAGGCTCACCGCGAGCCCCGCGAGCGGCGACGCGAGCCAGCCCGCCGGGTGGGCGCCCGCCACCGACGCCGGTGCGCCCACCGTGGGCAGCCGCTCGAACGCCTGCCGCGTGTCCTCCAGCAGCTGGTCGAGCGTGAACCCGGCCTGGCGCACCCGCTCGGCCATGCGCGACGACGAGCGGCTCACCGCGAGCTGGAAGCCGATCATGGTCATGGTGAAGAGGAACGCGGCCACGTAGCGCATCCACTCGCGCCGGAGCAGGTCGTCGATCAGCGCCAGCAGGAGCTGGAGCAGCGAGGCGGTGACGAGCAGCAGCAGCAGCCCGCCTGCACCCGCCGCCCAGCCGGCGAGCGCGCCCGAGTGCCGGGCGATCCCCAGCGCCACCGCGACCAGCGAGGGCACGGTCATGAGCACGACCGGCTCGCCCAGCGAGGCGAGCGTGTTGACGGCGAACACGTCGCGCGGTCGGAGCGGGTAGCGCTTGAGCTTGTCCAGCTCGAACGTGCGGCCCATGGCGCCGATCAGCAACGACACCCACATCACGCCGAGCTGGCAGAGGCCGAACACGATCGGCAGCCCCGGCGCGCCCATCTTTGCGCCGAGCGCGAACGAGCCGATCGCGCCGCCCACGTAGATCGGGGCCATGGCGAGCGCGAACAGCACGGTGATGCCGATCGCGGCCACGCGGCCGCGCGTGGTGGTGGTGTTGAGCCCGATGCGCCAGCGGAGCCAGAACAGCAGCCGCAGCGTTCTCAAGCAGAGCCCGGCTCGGTCCCGCGCGTCAGCCAGTCGAGCCCGGCCGAGGCGTCCTCGCGCGTGGCCCCGATCGTGTCGAGGAACAGCTCCTCGAGCGATCGCGGCGCGCCCCCGGGACCCAGGCGGAGCTCGTCGAGCGTGCCGTACGCGGCGAGCCGGCCTTTGGCGATGATGCCGATGTGCGTGCACAGGCGCTCCACCACCTCGAGCACGTGCGAGGTCAGGAACACCGTCATGCGCCGCGTGGCAACGAGCTTCTGCAGCAGCTCGCGCAGCTCGCGCGTGGCCATGGCGTCCACGCCCTCGAACGGCTCGTCGAGGAACAGGAGCCGCGGTTCGTGGATCAGCGCGCACGAGAGCGCGAGCTTCTTGCGCATGCCGTGCGAGTAGTTCGACACCAGCTTTCTGGCGTCGGCGGTGAGGTCCATCGCCTCGAGCAGCTGGCCGGCGCGCCGCCGTGCTTCCGCGGGCGAGAGCCCGTGCACCTCGCCCACGAAGCGCAGGTGCTCCTCGCCCGAGAGCCGCTCGAACAGGTGGAGCCCGTCGGGCACGACGCCGATGCGCCGTTTGATCTCGAGCGACTGGGTCTCCACGTCGAGCCCGAGCACGCGCGCCGAGCCGCCATCGGGCGAGAGGAGCCCGGTGAGGATGTTGATCGTGGTGCTCTTGCCGGCGCCGTTCGGGCCCAGGTAGCCGAAGAACGAGCCCTCCGCGACCTCGAGTGTCAGCTCGTCGAGCGCGGGAACGCCGCCGAAGGAGCGTGACAGGTTGTGCGTCTGGATCGCGAGCGGCGTCTCGGCCAAGCGGACCTCCATCGTGGGATGGGGGAGCCTAGCGCATGCGGGCTCAGCCGGCGCCGAACTCCAGTTCCGCCACGATCGGCGCGTGGTCGCTGGCGCGACCGGGGCCATCGAGCCCGGTGATCGTCTCGCCGATGCCGGCATCGTGGAGGAATCCGCGCGCCGCGATCCAGTCGAGCCGCAGCTGCGCGCGGCGCTCGGCCCAGGCGAGCCCGCGCGAGGCGATCGCGCGCAGCGGCCGCGGTAGCGCGTGCACCTCGCCCAGCCGCTCGAAGCGCAGGCCGAGCGTGGGGGAGCGGTCGGCGTAGCGCTCCCAGTGGAAGCCGGCGCGCGACAGCTCGTCGAACACCCACTCGCGATGGCGCCCGCGGTCGGGATGGATGAGCCGCGTGGCGAGCGAGCGTCCGGGCCAGGCGAGCAGCGCCAGCGCCGCCTCCACGGTGGCGTGCGGCTCGCCGCGGTCGAACGTGTGCGTGTTCCAGTCACCCGTGAGCACGACCGGGCGCGACTCGCCGTCCAGCGACTCGAGCACGCGTCGCATCTGCGCGGCGCGGTGCGCGCGCGAGCGGTGCACCTCCAGGTGCACGGTCGCGGCCACGAACGGGCGCACGGGGTGCGCCACCTCGCACACCAGCGCCACGAAGCGCCCGGTCATGCGCTCGCGCTCGAACAGCAGCCGCTCCGGTCCGGGGAGCGGCACCAGCCGGGCGTTGGCCAGGGGCCAGCGCGAGAGTATCGCGAGGCCGAACAGCGATTCGGCGTTGTCGCTCGGCGCCGCGGTGAGCGCATCGTCGTCACGGCCGCGCGTGCTTTCGTGGAACAGCGCGCCCCACGCGGCGTGGAGCCCGAGGCGCGAGGCCAGCTCGCGCGCGACGTCGCGGTTTCCCGAGCGCGCCATCCCCAGGTCCACCTCGTTCAGCGTCACCAGGTCGGTGTCCACGAGCGCGGGGTGGGTCTCGAGCGCGCGCGCGATGGCGTCGAAGCGGTTGCCGTGCTCGAGATTCCAGTGCCCGACACGGAGCCGCGAGCCGGAGCGGACGCCATTGCGCACCTGCTCCGGCGACCACGCGCGGATCGGGGTCAGGAGTGCGGAGAGCCGACGCTCGAGCCCCGGCCACGCGGGATCGGCGTGCAGCGAGGCGAGCGTGGCGTGCCGCCGGAACGCCTCGCGCAGCGCGCGCGCCTCGGCGACCGTGCCGTCGGGTGAACAAGGTAGGTCGACAGGGTCGGTCACGCGCCCAGCCTACCCGACACCCGCGTGCGCCGGGTCATCGCTCCGCTCCGGACGCGTTCCGGGATTGTCACGCATGCGTGGATGCTCACCGGTCTCATGGGCGGTGCGGTAGAATACGACGTGAGGAGGACTCGCCCGTCATGAACCAGCCCCGCACCCTGCGCGAGCTCAAAGCCGCCGGCTACCGCCACCGCTCCGTGAAGGACGAGCTACGCGACAACATGATCGCGCGACTCCGCGCCCGCGAACCACTGTTCCCGGGCATCATCGGCTACGAGCACACGGTCGAGCCGCAGATCGTGAACGCCATCCTGTCGCGGCACGACTTCATCCTGCTCGGCCTGCGCGGCCAGGCGAAGACAAGGCTCCTGCGCTCGCTGTCGCGCTTCCTCGACGAGTGGGTGCCGGCGATCGAGGGCTGTCCGCTCAACAGCGACCCGCTGCTGCCGCTCACGCACCACGCGCGGCTGACGCTGGACGCGAAGGGCGACGACACGCCGCTCCGCTGGCTGCACCGCGACGCGCGCTACCAGGAGAAGCTCGCCACGCCCGACGTCACCATCGCCGACCTGATCGGCGACATCGACCCGATCAAGGCGGCGACCCTGCGGCTCGACTACTCCGACGAGCGCGTCATCCACTACGGCATCATCCCCCGCAGCAACCGCGGCATCTTCGCCATCAACGAGCTGCCCGACCTGCAGCCACGCATCCAGGTCGGCCTGCTGAACATCCTCGAGGAGAAGGACTTCCAGATCCGCGGCTTCCCCGTGCGCATCCCGCTCGACGTGGCGATGGTGTTCTCGGCGAATCCCGAGGACTACACGAACCGCGGCAACATCATCACGCCGCTCCGCGACCGCATCTCGTCGCAGATCCTCACCCACTACTCGTTCACGCGCGACCAGGGCATGGCGATCACCGCGCAGGAGTCGTGGACCGAGCGGAAGAGCGGCGTCGAGGTGCGCGTGCCCTCGTTCCTGCGCGAGCTGATCGAGGAAGTGGCGATCCAGGCGAGGAAGAGCGAGTACGTGGACCAGAACTCCGGCGTCTCCGCGCGGCTCACGATCGCGCTGCTCGAGAACGTGGTGAGCAATGCCGAGCGCCGCGGCCTCGTCACCGGCGAGAAGAAGGTGATCACGCGCGTCTGCGACCTGCAGGCGGCGGTGAGCGCGGTGAGCGGCAAGGTGGAGCTGGTGCTGGAGGGCGAGCAGGAGGGCGCGATGAACGTGGCGCGCGCGCTGCTCGGGAAGGGCGTCAAGGCGCTGTTCTCCCAGCGCTTCCCGGACGCGTTCAAGCCGCGCCGGGCGCGGGCGCGCGGCGCGCAGCCCCCGGCGGAGGAGAGCGAGTCGCAGGCGGCGGCCGAGTACCGGCCGGTGCTGGAGTGGTTCTCCTCGGGCCACCATCTCGAGCTGGGCGACGACCTGCCGCAGGGCGAGTACGCCAGGGCGCTCGCCGGCGTGAAGGGGCTCCCGGAGCTCGCGGGTCGCTACCTCGAGCCGCGCGACCCCG
>DATLUU010000648.1:0-2260 GCA_035577885.1 Verrucomicrobiia bacterium | reverse complement strand
CGCGCGCTCGCGATCGTGCGCCCAGCGGACCTTGTTCCTGTCTCCACGTCCCACGCCGTGCTCCTTTCGAAGGCTCCGTCAGCGGCGAAGCGCCGCCTGCACGGCGTCGGTCGACCGCAAGATCAGCCCACAAGCCTACGGAAGGAACCGCGCCACGGCCATGTCGAAGGACCCGTTGTTGACCGAGCCGGCCACGACGATCCTGCCGTTCGCCTGCACGGCCACCGAGCGCGCGTCGGGCGAGGACCCGGCGAACGTGGCCGATGCAACGCCGTCGCTCCCGAACGAGTGGTCCAGCCTGCCGTTCGAGAGGAAGCGAACGGCCGCGAACGGGTGGCCGCTCACCCCGTTCGCCCCCACGACCACCTTCCCGGCGCCCTGCACGGCGATGCTGGTGCAGCGGGCGCCGGACGAGCTGCCGAGAATGGTCGAAGGCTACGCGCGTCCCGGCGGATCGTTCAATCCACCGAGCGCGCATCGACCCTTCGCCAGCCGCCCCACTCAGGGAAGGAACCGCTCCACGGCCACGTTGGCGTCGGTGCGAGCTCGGTCCCCACCACCACGATCCGTCCGTTGCCCTGGATCTGGAGGCCCTCGCCGTCCTCGGACGGCGTGCCGAAAGTCCGCGGCGGCCACACCGCCCGTGCCGAACCAGATCAATCCGAGTTGGGGCTAACGGGAGTCCGGGGGCTCGCCGCGGGCGAGCTCGGCGGAACGCTGGCGCGCCGCGTCGATCGCGTTGAGGAACGCCGCGCGCACGCCGGCCTGCTCGAGGTGGCGGATCGCGGCGATCGTCGTGCCGCCCGGCGAGGTCACCATCTCGCGGAGCTCGACGGGGTGCTTGCCGGTGTCGCGGAGCATCTTGGCCGAGCCCAGCATCGTCTGGATGATCAGCTCGGAGGCCACGTCCCGGGACAGCCCGAGCAGGATGCAGGCCTCGATCATCGCCTCGGCCAACAGGAAGAAGTACGCCGGACCGGATCCACTGGTCGCGGTCACCGCGTCCTGCTGGGACTCCGGCAGCCGGATCACGCGGCCCACCGCGCCGAGCAGCTCCTCCGCCACCGCCAGGTGCTCGTCCCCGGCCCGCGAGCCCGGCGACGCCACCGACATGGCCTCGTCCACCAGCACGGGGACGTTCGACATGACGCGGACCACCGGGGCCGGCGCGCGGAGCAGGCTCTCGATGAACGACGTGCGGATCCCCGCCGCGAACGAGATCACCAGCTGGTCCCCGCGGACGTGCTCGCCGATCTGGCCGAGCAGCGTCTCCATGTCCTGCGGCTTGACGGTGAGCACCAGCGTGTCGGCCCACGCGACCGCGTCGGGGTTCGACGTCCCGGTGGTCACGCCGTGGCGCTCGGCCAGCTCATGGGCGCGCTCCTCGCGCCGGCACGTGACCATCAGCTCCTCGGGCGTGCGCGCGGCGCTCCGGATCAGCCCGGAGACGAGCGCCTCACCCATCTTCCCGCCGCCGAGGAAGGCGACGTTCCGTCCCTCGCTCACCGCTGTGGAACCTCCTTCGAAGCCCTAGTCGCCGCCCCCGAACCGCAGGAACTGCGACACGAAGAACCACATGTTCGCAGGCCGCTCGGCCATGCGTCGGGTCAGGTACGGATACCACTCGTCGCCGTAGGGCACGTACACCCGCACGGGGTAGCCGTTCTTCGCGAGCCCGGCCTGCAGGTCGCGACGGATCCCGAACAGGAATTGGAACTCCACCCGCCCCCACCCGACGCCGTTCCGCTCAACGTAGCGACGGGCGCCCTCGGTCATCCGCGGGTCGTGCGAGGCCACGTGCACCGTGTGCCCGCGGGCGAGGAGCGTGGCGAACATCCGAGCGAAGTTCCGGTCCACGTCCGCCCGGTCGGGGAACGCCACGTCATGCGGCTCGAGGTACGCGCCCTTCACCAGCCGGACGATCGAGCGCTCGGGCAGGGCCTCCACGTCGGCGGCGGTCCGGTACAGGTACGTCTGCATCGCGAGCCCCACGTGGTCGAACCGCGACCGCAGCTCTGCGTGCGCCCGGAGCGTCGGGTCGACGTACGCGTGCGCCTCCATGTCGATCATCACGAGCGTCCGGTGCGGCGCGGCCTCCTGCAGCACGCGCTCGGCGTTCTCGAGGGCCAGGTCGTAGGACACGTCGAGCCCGAGCTGCGTGAGCTTGACCGAGATGTTCGCGTCGAGGTCGTCGGACTCGTGCACGCGGCGGAGGGCCGCGACGTACGAGTCGGCGGCCGCGGTGGCCTGCTCCTTGGTG
>DATLUU010000647.1:0-2860 GCA_035577885.1 Verrucomicrobiia bacterium | reverse complement strand
TGCTCGACGAGCCCACGGCCGGCCTCCACCCGCGCGACACCGAGCGCTTGATCGCCATCCTCAGGGAGCTCACCGCGCGCTCGAACACCGTGGTGGTGGTGGAGCACGACCCGCTGGTGATCGCGGCGGGGGAGCACCTCGCCGATCTCGGGCCGGGGGCGGGCGAGCTGGGCGGTCGGCTGCTCTATGCCGGGCCCGCGGACGGTATCCGCCGCGAGAAGGCCTCGGCCACCGCCGCCTACCTGACCGGCGAGCAGCGCGTCACCCGCACGCCGCGCCCGGGAAAGCCCGCGGGCTTCGTCACCATCCAGGGCGCCACGCACCACAACCTCAAGGACGTGACCGCGCGCTTCCCGCTCGGGCGGCTCACCTCGGTGACCGGTGTCTCGGGCTCGGGAAAGAGCAGCCTCGTCGAGGACGTGCTCTATAGAGCGGCCCTCCTGGCGTTCGAGGGCCGCGAGGAGCAGCCCGTGGGCGCGCACCGGGCGGTGAAGGGGCTGGAGGCACTCAAGCGGGTCGTGCTCGTGGACCAGTCGCCCATCGGCCGCACGCCGCGCAGCTGTCCGGTCACCTACATGGGCGCCTATACGGCGCTGCGCGAGGTGTTCGCGCGGCAGCCGGCGGCGATGGCGCGGGGCTTGAAGGACGGCGCGTTCTCGTTCAACGCCGCGGGCGGCCGCTGCGACCACTGCGAGGGCGCCGGCTGGGTGCAGGTGGAGATGTACTTCCTCGCCGACCTCATGGTGCCGTGCGAGGTGTGCGGCGGCTCGCGCTTCAAGCCCGAGGTGCTCGACGTCCGGGTGCGGGGCGTGAACGTGAAGGAAGCGCTCGACATGACTGTGGACGGCGCCTTCGATCACTTCGCGAAGGAGCCCAGGTTCACGCGAGCGCTCCACGTGCTGCGCCAGGTGGGCCTGGGCTACCTGCGGCTCGGCCAGCCGGCGACGCAGCTCTCGGGCGGCGAGGCGCAGCGATTGAAGATCGCGCGCGAGCTGGCCGAGCGCGGGGCGGGGCCATCGCTCTACGTGCTCGACGAGCCCACGGTCGGGCTCCACTGGGTGGACGTGCAGCGCCTGCTCGACGTGCTCGACGACCTCACGCAGCGCGGCGACACGGTCGTGGTCGTGGAGCACAACACGGATGTCATCCGCTGCAGCGACTGGGTGATCGACCTCGGGCCCGAGGGCGGCGACGCGGGCGGCAGGCTCGTCGCGGAGGGTCCGCCCGAAGCGATCGCGGCGTGCGAGGCGTCGCATACGGGACGATTCCTGCGCGACGCGGCGGTCGTGCGGGCGTGATCGGCCCCCGCGGAGCACGGCCCTTTCCCTGTTCACCCGTGGACGATCCAGGGCATCGTCAAGAGTTAACCTGATACTTTAAACATCTCTATGTACGTGCTTCCTCTGAAGGTGTATACCCTACCCTGAGTTTGCGGATGTGCAGGAAGCCCCGCTCGCTCGCACGCACCTGCACCTTTCGACCAACCTGGGTCGGACATGCCTCGCCGAGTCTGGAGCTCCGGGGTCCTCCGCATCGGGATCCTCATCCTCGCGACGGGCCGCGCCGTCGCGCACGACGACGACGTCACCTTGCGCTCGATCGACCGCAAGGTGGCGAGTCATCAAGCGCCCGCCAGCGATCTGCTGCTGCGGGCGGAGATCGAGCGCGCCGACGGCCGACTGGCGGAGGCGGCGGCCGACCTGGACCGCGCCGCGCTGCTGGTCCCCGGCTCGGGCGCGCTGGCGCGCTGCCGGGCGGCGCTGGCCCTGGACATGGGTCAGCCGCAGGCGGCGCTCCGCGCCCTCGACGCCTGCCCGGATCCCGCGCTCGCCGCCGACCCGCGCATCCCGTGGATGCGCGCCGACGCGCTGCGGCAGCTCGGACGCCTGGATGCCGCGGCCGCGGTCATGGATTCGGCGCTCGCGCGTGGCGAGCACGCCAGCGCCGAGCACTACCTCGCCCGCGCGCAGCTCGCCGAGCAGCGCGGGGGGGAGGGCGCACCCGGCGCGATCGCCGTGCTCGAGCGAGGGCTCGAGCGCTGGCCGCAGGCCTGGAACCTCGCCAGCCGCCTCGTGGACCTCGAAGCCGCCGCGGGCAACTACGACGCGGCGCTCGCGCGGCTCGACGGGCTCGTGGTGCTGGCGGCCAATCCCGAACGACTGCTCGCCCAGCGCGGGGACCTGCTCGAGCGGGCCGGTCGGCCGTGGGAGGCGCGCGAGGCATGGACGGCGGCGCTCGCGGGCCTCGAAGCGCGGGGCAAGAAGGATGCCGCCTCGCGCGAGCTGGGATCCAGGCTTCGCGCCTCGCTCACTACCGCCCAACCCCCGAGGGGAATGCAGCCATGACCGGGATCCGGATACGAGCCATCGGGCTCGCGATCGCCATCGCCTGCTGGGCCGCGGCTTCAGCTTCGGCCCAGACCATCACCCGCGGACCCTATCTCCAGTCGGTGTCGCCCACCGCCATCACCATCCGCTGGCGGACGAGCGTCGCCACGGCCTCGCGCGTGGACGTGGGCGCCACCCCCCAGGCCTACACGATGACGTTCACCGATCCCGCAATCACGACCGAGCACGAGGTCAAGGTCACCGGGCTTCAAGCCGCACACACGTACGCCTACGGCGTGGGCCAGCCCTCGGGGCTGCTGTCGCTGCCCGATGCCACCTACCAGTTCACGACCGCACCGCCGGCAGGCTCCACCGGACCCGTGCGCGCGTGGGTGATCGGGGATTCGGGTGAGAACACGACCAGTTCGCACAGCGTGCGCGATCGGTTCGACGACTGGAGCGCCGCGCGCCCGCCCAACCTCTTCCTCATGCTCGGCGACAACGCCTACTCGTCGGGCTCCGACGCCGACTAC
>DATLUU010000646.1:0-3703 GCA_035577885.1 Verrucomicrobiia bacterium | reverse complement strand
CGCCGGCGCCACGGCGTGGGGCGTCGACGACGCGTCACTTAGCGTGACGAGCGAGCTGCTCGCCGCGCCTGTCTCGCTGAACGCACCCGCGGTGGCGCCCGGCGAGACGACGCTCGTCTCGATCCCGCTCGCCGCGCTGCGCGAAGGCCGCGGCGCGTTCGCGGCAAACGTCCACCTGGTCGGTGACGAGGCGAGCGCCAACGATTCCGACACGCTGCTCGCGCGCGTGGGCGCGGGCCCGCTCCAGGTCACCGAGATCCAGTTCCACCCGGCCGCGGCCGAAGGCGAGTGGGTCGAGGTGCGCAATACGTCGCACGCACCGCTGGCACTCGAGGGCTTCAAACTCGGCGATCACGCGGGCGCCGGCGGCAGCATCGAGGCGGGCCCACCGCTCGCGGCGGATAGCCTCGCGGTGCTGGCGCAGGACCCGACCGCGCTGCGCATAGCGTATCCGGCGCTGGATGCCTCGCGCCTGCGGCGTGTCTCGCCGTGGGCCGCGCTCAACAACAGCGACGACGCCACGGGCCTCGCCGACCAGGTCGTGCTCGCCGAGACCGACGGCGTTCCGGTGGATCGCGTCGGGTACTCGGCGTCCGGCATCGCCGCGGGTGTGACGCTCGAGCGCGCGGGCGACACGTGGCGGCCGTCGCCCACGGCGGGCGGCACGCCGCTCGCTCCGCCGAGGCCGGTCGAGCCCGTGGCCGGTGGGTTCCGTGCCGATCCGAGACGCCTGCGCACGGACGGCGAGACCGTCAACTTCGCCTGGGAGCTGCCGTGGGGCGCGGCCAAGGTCACGCTCGAGCTCTACGACATGGAAGGCCACCGCCAGCGCCGGCTCGCGGGGCCCGTCGACTCGGGTGTGCACGGCGAGCGGCCGGTGACGCTCGATGCGTTGGCGCCCGGTCTCTACCTCGCCGTCCTGCGCGCCGAGTCCGCCGACGGCACGTTCACGCGCGTGACACCGCTGCGCGTGGACGGGACACGACCGTGATGCGCCGCGTGCTCGCGGCATTGCTGCTCGCGCGCGCGGCGGCGGCGCAGGACTTCTCCGGGGCCTCGCCGGCGGGGAGTACGCGCGCGCCCGATGGGCTGCTCGACCGGGCGCTGCCACCCGCGACGGCGGCCATCACCGCCGCGGCATCACAAACCCGATGGTGGGGACTTCCCGATCTCGAGACGCGCTCGGTCTCCGTGGGAGGAAGCTTCCACTCCTGGCGCGCGGCGCTCGGGCTCTCGCAGACCGGCGAGCCGGAGCTGGGATGGACGAGTCTCGGGCTCGGCTTCGGCGCCGCTTCGGAACGCGCCGGCGCCGGCTTGCGAGCGTGCGTGCGGCGCGACCGCGATGCGCCCTGGAGTGTCGCGCGCGCGTTCACGACCGGCGACGGTGTCGAGGCGGGCGCGGGCGCCTGGATCATGGCCGGCGATGCCGTGCGCGCCTGGGCGAGCGCGCCCCAGGTGTGGACCGGTGGCGCATCGGCGCCGCTCGTGCGTCCGCTCGAGCTGGGCATTCGTGTAGGTGATGTCGATGCGGCCTGGGTGCGCCTGGTGGCGCCGCGTGCGGGTGACGACGGCGAGCGCGCGCTGGGCGTCTCTCTCCACGTCGCCCCGCTCCAGGTCTGGGCCGAGGCGCGCGACGCGCCGCTCCGTGGATCGGTGGGACTCTCCGCCGCGGTCGCCGCACTTCGCGTCGCCGCACGCATCGACGCCCATCCGGTGCTGGGCGAGACCGTGCGACTCTCGCTCGCCTGGGCGCGCGAGCGACGGAGACATCCGTGATCCGCCGCGCGGCGCTCCTCGCGCTCGTCGCCCTGAGCGTCGCTCGCGCGCAGTCGCTCGAGCCGCCGCCCGAGGCGGGGGAGGGCGACTACACGCTCGAGCGCGCGGACTCGCTCGACGACGCCGAGTTCGAGGTCGCGATCGGCGCTGCGAGCCATGGGAGCGGGTCCGACTTTCGCGGCTCGCAGCGCGTGAGCTTCCGGGGCGGCGGCGCGCGCGGCACGCTCCGGGACGGCGACGAGGCGCTCTCCGGCGGCCGCGTCGAGGCACCGCTCGCGCGCGGCACGCTCACCGCGGGCCGGCTCTCGCCGCGCTGGGGACGCGGGCTCGCGCTCGGCGGCACGGGCGAGCCCTGGGTGTTCACCGCCGAGGACCGCGGCGCCGGCGCGCGCTACCGCGGCCGCGCCGGCACGGGCCTTGGCTTCGACGTGCGCGGCACGAGCCTCCTCGCCGGCCGCTTCGCCGGCCACGAGGTGCTCGGCGCGCATTCCCGCGCCGGCGCGGGTGCCGTGGGCGTGCTGGCGGGAGGGGGCGGCGTCCAGGGCAGCGTGTCGCTCGACAGCGAACAACGTTCGTGGGAACTGGCCTTCGACCAGCTCGGCCGCTGGCGCGCCGAGGCGGCGAGCAGTGGCGCGATCGGCGACACGCGCGTCTCGTTGCGCGCGCGCGGCGGGCTCGCCACGTTCCGCTCGCTCGCCGAGCCCGCACGCGCGGGGCCTCCCCGGGCGCTCGCCGGCGCCGCCACGCGCGCGTTCGCGCTCGCGGACGTGAGTGCCTTCGGCGCGCTGTGGGCGTGGCGCGCGGGGGAGTCGGGTGCGCGCGCCGCGCTTGAAGTGGATGCGAGCTTGGGAGAACATCAATCGTTCGCGTGCGGTGCCGAGGACCAGCACGGGCCGCGCCGCGAACCGTCGCCGCGTGCGCGCCCCTCCGGGACCCGGCAGGGCTGGTGGTGCGAGTGGCGCGGCGGGTCACCGGGGGCACGGCTCGCGTTGCGCCACGAACTCTGGGGCACGCGCGCGCTCGCCCGTGATGCGGTGCGGCGCGCCGTGGTGGCACGCGCCGACTGGGCCGTTCCGTTCGGCGGTCGCCTGGCGCTCACGCACGCGGTCTGGCGCGTGCGGAGCGGGGAGAGCCTGTACCTGCCGGAAGCCCAGGCCGACCGACTGGTGCTGCGCGCATCGAGCGGTGCGGGAAGCCGCACGCGGTGCGATCTGCGCCTGCCGATCGCCACGGGCACGATCCGCCTGGGGCTGTCGCTCGCCACCGGCGGCACGCGGTCGGCGAGCCGGCGGCCCGCGTGGTCGGTGGAGTGGTCGCGGCGGTCGCGGCTCGCGACTGCCGCATCGTCGTCACGGGGGAGTGCGAATGAGATACGCGGAGCGGATGGGGAGGCTCACGAGTTCCGCGTCGTTCGACATGCTGGCGCGGGGGAAGGCGCTCGAGGCGAAGGGCCGGAGCATCATCCACTTGGGGATCGGTGAGCCCGACTTCGACACGCCCGCGAACATCTGCCGCGCTGCCGAGGTCGCCCTGGCCGAGGGTCACACGCACTACGGCCCGCCCGCGGGGCTGCCGAGCTTCCGCGCCCTGATCGCGAAGACGTGGAAGGCGAAGCGCGGACTCACGTGCGAAGCCGCGAACGTGGTCGTCACACCGGGGGCCAAGCCCATCCTGTTCTTCGCCATGCTCGCGACGCTGGAGCCCGGCGACGAGGTGCTGATCCCGAGTCCGGCGTTCCCCACGTACGCTTCGGTCGCCGAGTTCCTGGGCGCGCGCGTGGTGCCGGTGCCGCTCCTGGCCGAGCGCGGCTTCGACATCGACTTGAAGGCGCTCGAGCAGCGGATCACCTCGCGCAGCCGCATGCTGATCTTGAACTCCCCGCACAACCCCACCGGCGGCGTGCTGCCGCGCGCGACGTTAGAAGCAC
>DATLUU010000645.1:0-8672 GCA_035577885.1 Verrucomicrobiia bacterium | reverse complement strand
CCGCCGCGCGCGTGGTGCCAGGTGAGAAGCAGCGGCTGCAGCCCGGCGCCGGCACGGCGCCCCCAGAGCACGGCGAGCTGCGCGGAATCGCCGGCCGCCGCGCCTTCGAACCCACGCGTCGAAGCGTCCAGCAGCCGCATGTTACGGCCTTCCAGCGGCTGGAGCCGCACGCCGTCGGGCTCGCTCCAGAAGAAGTACGGCCACGCGCTCCCCTCCGGCTCGGCGCGCGAGAACAGATTCACGACCGCGATGCTGCCGCTGCCGGCCACCTCGCAGGCGATGCCCAGCGAGTCGAGCAGGCTGCGCGTGCGATCGCCCCAGTTCGTCGCCGACGCGCTGGCCGCGAGACGGGCGCGCACCACGCGGGCGCTGATCGCGGCGGCCTGGTCGGGCTGGCCCGACTCCCATTGCTGCGATGCGTCGCGCGCGAGGATCGCGACCGAGTCCTCTCCCGACGACAGGCTGTCGGCTGCCGAACGCGGCACGAGTCGCGGCTTGCGGTCACATCCGGTCCCGGCCAACGCGACCACGAGCCCGATCGCGGCGAGACGCAGCAGAGTGTTCTTCACGGCTTTCGTCCTCCTGTCGAATCGGGCGACGCCGTGCGCGACGCGGTGGGGCGCGCGGGCTGCTCGGCGAGCCAGTCCTTGATCAGCCAATGTCCATCCTGGAGCGTGAAGTGAAACACCCAGCGCTGGGGGCCGGTGTTGGTGACGATGCGAGCACCCAGCCACTCGGGCCATGCCTGGCCCTCCTCCTGCATGTCGACGGTGACGTTACGCGGACTGCGCAGATCTGCCCAACCCAGCTTGAGCGCCATGTCGAGGAACATCGGGTCCACGAGCAGGTGGCGGGCATTGTCGGGCTTGCCCTGGCGCAGCCAGGACAGGAACAGGTCCAGCGTCGCGAGCGGCCCCGGCACCACGCGCGCGTCGTGCACCACGAAGCCGCGGCCGCGATCGGTGTAGATGGCCTCGCGGATCAAGGGATGGACCGGCGACGACGGGGTCAGGATCGAGTCCTGCGGGGCCGCCGACCACGCCACCAGCTCCGGCCGGCCGTCGCCGTTCATGTCCGCGAACGTGGCGTCGCCCGCCGCCCCCAGGTCGGGGCCATTGCCCTCGTACTGCACCAGGTTCCAGTAGAGGCCGTCCCCCGAGAGCTCCAGGTACTTGAACCCCAGCTTCGGCTGGATCGCGCGCGTGTCGTAGATGATCCCGGCCGCGTACGGACTGCTCGGGCGGCCGCTCCACCACGAGTGGATGCGCGGTCTCACGCACGGCGGGAACACGGCGCCCTGCATGCGCAGGTCCACGCCCCGGTACCAGAGCAGGTAGCCCACGGCCTGCTGTGTCAGGCGATAGGGGTTGTGCACCATGACGAGCACGATGCTCGGGACCTGCGGGTCGTTGACGACCTCGGTCTCGAGTCCGAGCGAGTCCAGCGTCCCCTCGATCGTGGGCGCGAACAGCGTGCCGTTGCGGCCGAGCCGGCGCAGCAGCCGGCGCGCCGCCTGGCCCACGCGCTCGAACGGGATGATGGTCTGCTCGTCGATCGTGTCGGTCGTGGTCTGCCGGAAACGCACCTTGGCCTCGGCCACCAGGGACGTGATCGAGTCGGCGCCGGCCGGCGTCCAGGGCTTGACCGCCTGCGCGCGCGCGACCGCCGGCGTCCCGCCCAGCGCGAGCGCCAGCAGCAGCAGCGTGGAGAGGCCCCCGAGGATGGCGGGCCTCACGGGGAATGGACCACCGGCGCTCGATAGAAGCGGATCACCGCGCTCGGTCGGCTCCCGAACTCCAGGGAGCTCGTGGAGTGGAAGTTCACCGTGTGGCTCGCGCGGATGATCGTGCCGTAGAGAAACCCGCGACCCCGGAACTGGGCTTCGAGCAGGCCGGCGAGGCGGTCGGAGCTGAACACGGCGGTCCTGGAGTCCGCCGCGATGGCGGGGGCAAGGAAGCCCGATTGCTCGATGAACGGCGGGCCCGGCGCGTTCATGACGCACGCCTGCCAGTCGTTCTGCGCCATCCACAACACCGGTTGCGCACCCTCCACGGTGCTCGTGTCCGCGCTCCAGATGCTCAGCTTGAGCGACACGCTCTGCAACCGGGCGCCGGCGGGGATCTGGCCCACCTCCCAGTGGACGGCCCCGTTGAACGCCCCGCCGGTGGTGAAATTCTGGAAGTTGCAGCCCTGCGGGGTGCCGACGGAGATGCCCTTGCTGCCGTGGTCGTGCGCCGGGATCGTGACCGAGTCGAGAGGCGTGCTGGCGTCCACCGTGTGGAACGAGACCATGCTCCCGTCCAGGCGCTCGTGCGTGGTCACGTTCTCGGCGGTGATCGCCCAGTAGACGGTGGCTCCCAGCGGCCAGGCGACGCTGGGAACGAACCGCGTGAACACGTTCCGGGCCAGCATGGGCGCGGTGCGCGCGATCACTGCGTTCGAGTCGGTGGAGGCGTAGAGCTCGTTCAAGACGTTGCCCTGGGCCCCCGCAGAACCGCCCCAGCCCAGCGTGACGACGGGTCCCTCGAGCGAGGTGGCGAGCGGGAAGTCGTACGTGGGCCGCCGCAGGCTGTTCGTGGTGAACTGGTAGAACACGCCCGGGGCCAGCGGCGTGCCGTCTGCACCCTTGACCGCGGTCGAGAACTCGACCGTGTACGTGCGCTGCAGCTCCAGCACCACCTTGGGCGTGATCGTCACCCGTTGGCTGACCGAGTCATAGCCGACCGAGATCCGGACGCGCTGGCCGTCCAGCTTGAGATAGACGTTGAGGGTATCCAGCGTCCGCCGATCGAGCGGCCGGTCGAATTGCGCCCAGATGTCGGTGTCGTAGATCGCGCTCGGCGAGCGGGCGGGCGGGTGCATCGCCACCAGCTCCGGCACGGGGGGCGCCGCGGGAGGGGCCGTGGAGTCAGTGGAGTGCTTGCTGCATGCGGACAGCGTCGCTATGAGCACCAGAATGGAGAGGGAGAGTCGGCGCATGGCTCCTTCGCCGACAGGGCGGCCACCCGGTGGAGCACGGCCCGTCAGCGTCAACCGATGAGGATAGAACGGTCCCGGCGCCCATACAACGGCCGTGCCTGACCCGAGCCGCGCCCAGCGGCCGTCCCCCGGCGTTCGACGCTCCCGCCTTCCTGATAGGCTACACTCGCTTCCCCGCGGCGGACCCACGACGGGCTCGCCGCCCATGGGCTCTGTCCGCCCAAGGCCTCGAGGCTTCCCGCGCGTGATCCGAGCGATCGTCTTCGACCTGGACAACACGCTCACCGACTTCATGCGCATGAAGGAGGCCGCGATCCAGGCGGCCATCGACGGCATGATCGACGCCGGGTTCGATCGCTCCCGCGAGGAGCTGCGCCGCCGGGTCCAGGCCATCTACGACGAGCGCGGGCTCGAGTTCCAGCGGGTGTTCGACGAGCTGCTCCAGCGCGAGTTCGGCGAGGTGGACCCGAAGATCCTCGCCTCGGGGATCGTCGCCTACCGGCGCGCCCGCTCCTCCGAGCTGGTGCTCTACCCGCACGCGCAGATGACGCTGCTCGAGCTCGCCAAGCGCGGCATCAAGCTGGGCGTGGTCTCCGACGCGCCGCGGTTCCAGGTGTGGCTGCGGCTCTGCGACCTCGGGCTCCAGCACGTGTTCGACGCCGTGGTCACGTTCGAGGACACCGGCGAGCGCAAGCCCGCGGCGGCGCCGTTCCGCGAGGTGCTGCGCCGGCTGGGCGTGGAGCCCGCGGAATCGATGATGATCGGCGACTGGGCCGAGCGCGATGTCGTGGGCGCCAAGGGCCTGGGGATGCGGACCGTGTTCGCGCGCTACGGCGACACGTTCGACACCAAGGAGTCCGGCGCCGACCACGATGTGGATGACGTTTTCGATCTGGTGGGCATCGTGGACCGGCTCAACGGCCGCGTGCCCGCCGTGGGTGCTCACGGAAGGGGAGCCTGAGCAGGGGAGACCCAGGGAGGTGGAGTCCATGTCCGGAGAGAAAGTTCGCGCCGCGCGCGCACGCGTCTATGCGCCACCCGCTGGCGTTGCCGCGGACAGCAAGGTGCACGTGTACGTGTTCGACGTGTTCAACGAGGCGTTCCTGAACGGGAAGCCGTTCGACAACGTCGAGCGCGCCGTGCAGTTCCAGCGTCACGAGCAGGAACGCATCTACGCCGAGCAGGAGGCCGAGCCGGAGCTGTTCGACCTGCCGTTCCTCTCCAGCGACCCCGAGCTGCTGAAGCACGTGGAGAGGGACACGGAGTACAAGAAGCAGCTGGTGAGGGACCTGAAGGGCGACGCGCGCTCCCGCGGCCGAAGGCACGGATGAACCTGCTGACGGCCGCGGAGATGCGTGCCGTCGACGAGGCCACGATCGCCGGTGGCACGCCGGGCGAGGTGTTGATGGAGCGCGCCGGCCAGGGCGTGGCGGGCGCGCTCGAGCGCGCGTGGGGCTCGCCGCTGGCGCTGCGCGTGCTGGTGCTGGCCGGCTCCGGCAACAATGGCGGCGACGGCTTCGTCGCCGCGCGTGCGCTCGCCGAGCGCGGCGCCGCCGTGCGCGTGCTGGTGTGCGCGCCGCGCGAATCGGTGCACGGCGACGCGCTCACCATGCTCGAGCGCTACGAGGCGGGCGGAGCGCGGGCGGTCTTCGCCACCGACGAGGCGGCGCTGGCGGCGTGCGTCGCCGAACGGGATCAATGGGATCGGGTGATCGACGCGCTGCTCGGCACCGGAGCGAAGGGCGAGCCGCGCGGGCTCGTGGCCGCCGCCTGCCGGCAGGTGAACGCGCTGCGCGCGCGCGGCGCCCGCGTCGTGGCCGTGGACCTGCCCACGGGGGTCTCGAGCGACGACGGCCGCGCTGCCGCGGATGCGGTGCACGCGGATCGCACGGTGACGTTCGCGGCGCCGAAGCGCGCGCACTACCTGTGGCCGGGCCGCGCGTTGCGCGGCGAGCTGGAGGTGGTGGACATCGGCACGCTGTCGCCGGCGCGCGCCGGCGTCTCGCCGGCGACGCTCGCCACCGCGCACGAGCTCTCCTGCCTCGTGCCCGTGCGCGAGGCGCGCGCGCACAAGGGCTCGGTGGGGAGCGCGCTCGTGATCGGCGGCGCGCCGGGGATGACCGGCGCGGTGGTGCTCGCGGCCCGCGCGGCCGCGCGCTCGGGCGCCGGCTACGTGCGCGCGGCCGTGCCCATGAGCCTCCAGGACCTGGTCGCCTCGCAGCTCCTGGGCGCGATGGTGTTCGGCTTCGGCGAGGACGAGGCGCGCTCGCTCACCTCCTCGGCGCTCCCGGCGCTGATCGAGGAATCCGGCCGCGCCGACGCGGTGGCGCTCGGCGGCGGGCTCGGGCGCCGGCCCCATGCCGTGGCGCTCGCGCGCGAGCTGGCGACGCGGTTGCCGAAACCGCTCGTGCTCGACGCCGACGCGCTGTGGGCGCTCTCGCCCGCCGAGGACCGCCTGGTGCCCGCGCTGCGGCTCGCCCCCGCGCCGCGCGTGCTCACGCCGCACCTGGGCGAGATGGCGCGGCTCACCGGAAAGGACGCTGCCGATCTCGAGGCGCGCCGGATCGATGCCGCGCGCGGCTGGGCGCAGCGCTGGGGCGCGGTGGTGGTGATGAAGGGCGCGCCGACCGTGGTCGCGGCACCCGATGGTCGCGTGAGCGTCAACCCCACGGGCACGCCGGCGCTCGCCACCGCGGGCACCGGCGACGTGCTCGCGGGCGTGCTGGTGGCGCTGCTCGCGCAGGGGCTAGCGCCGTTCGATGCCGCGCGCCTCGCCGCATTCGTACACGGTCGCGCAGGCGAGCGGGCGGGCGACGAGATCGGCGTGCCGGGTGCGATCGCGAGCGACTTGATCGAACGCCTGCCGCGCGCGTTCGCCGATCTGCGCTCGGCGGGCTAGCCATGTGCACCGTGCTCCTCGGCCGCGACGTCACCGGCCAGGGCGAGATCCTGATCGCCGCGAATCGCGACGAGGATCCGGCGCGGCCGAGCGATCCGCCCGGCGTACTGCTCGATTCGCCGCGGCTCGTCGGCGGCCGTGACCGCGTGGCGGGCGGCACGTGGATGGCCGTGAGGGCGCCGCAGGCCGGTGATGAAAGTCCCAGCGTCACCATGCTCCTCAACCGGCGCCCGCTGCCCGGAGCGCCGCCCGGGGCACGCTCACGCGGCCTGCTCGTGATCGACGTCGCGCGCGCCACCGACCCGCGCGCTGCGGCGCTCGCCGAGGCAGCGAGCGGTCGCTACGGACCGTGCACGCTCCTCCATGCCTCGCCCACGGCGTGCTGGTGGCTCGCGATCCCCGGCGATGGCCCGGTGCGCTCGGGCCATGTCGCTGCCGGCTGGCACGCGATCACGCACGCCGAGATGGACGATCCCACCGAGCCCCGCACGGCGTGGCTCATGGGCGAGCTCGCGCGCTGGAGCGAGCGAACCGCGGAGCCGGCGCTCGAAGAGCTCGCGTCGCTGCTCGCGCACCACCGCGATGCCACGAGCCCGGCCGTGTGCTTGCACGAGGGGCGGATGCAGACCGTGTCGGCGGCGTTGATCGCGCTCTCACGCGAGCGCGTTCATTACCGGCACGCTGAGGGCCGGCCGTGCACGCAGCCGTTCGTCGACGTGCTCTGAAGGGGCGCGAGGCCCCGTGACCGGCTCGTCACGGGGCCTCGCGGGGCTACCCACTGCAGGCTTGGCGGTTGTCGCGGTCAGACGTGCCGGGAGACCAGCGCCGCCAGGTCCGCCTTCGGTCGGTTGCCCATCACGCGCTCCACCATCTCGCCGTTCTTGAACACCATCAGGGTGGGGATGGAGACGACGCCGTACTTGATGGCGATCTCCTGCTCCTCGTCGGTGTTGAGCTTCACCACCTTCAGCTTGCCCGCGAACTCGCTCGCGATCGCGTCCACCGCGGGGGCCACGGCGCGGCACGGGCCGCACCAGGGTGCCCAGAAGTCCACCAGCACGGGCGTGCCGGAGCGGAGCACCTCGGTATCGAAGTTGGCATCGGTGACGGGCGTCGCATTCGACATGGAGCGTATTTCTCCTCTTCGCGGGTCCTCGGGCCTTCACGGGCGGGGCGCCCATGGTGATCACGGCCGGGCAGGTCCCGGATACTTCGGACGTACGGGGTGAGCCCCGGCGGGACCACGGCGACCACTTAGGATGCCGGACCGGCCCGCGGGATGCTCGCGGTTTCGCTACGGGAAGGGCAGAATAGGAACCCGACAACGAATCGTCAACGCCCGCGCCGGGAACACCTTCTCGCAGAGCGGCCCACAGAAATCGGCCCGCGATGACGATTCGTCGAACGAGGGTTCAAGGATGATCCCACTCCGCGACGACAATCCCGCGCAGCGTGTGCCGTTCATCACGCGCGCGATCATCGTGCTCAACATCCTCGTGTTCGTCTACGAGCTGTCGCTCGCCGACGGCACGCACGAGATGCTGCGCGACTGGGGCGTGGTGCCGGGCCGGCTGTTCGCCGCGCTCACCGGCGAGACGTCGCTGCCCGTGGAGCTGATGACGCTGGTGACGTCGATGTTCCTGCACGGCGGCTGGCTGCATCTCATCGGCAACATGTGGTACCTGTGGATCTTCGGCGACAACGTGGAAGACCGCATGGGCCATCTGCGGTTCCTGTTCTTCTACCTGGGCGCCGGCGTCTTCTCCGCCATTCTGAACTCCGCGCTCATGCCCGGCTCGCCGACGCCGACGATCGGCGCGAGCGGCGCCATCGCCGGCGTGCTGGGCGCCTACGCCTATGCGTTCCCGCGCGCCAAGGTGCTGACGCTGGTGCCCATCTTCTTCTTCTTCCAGATCATCGCCATCCCGGCGCTGATCGTGCTGGGCATCTGGTTCGCGTTCCAGTTCATCGCCGGCACCCTGTCGATCGGCAACGGGAGCGGCAGCTCCGGCGTGGCGTGGTGGGCGCACATCGCCGGGTTCGTGTTCGGCTTCCTGGTGATGATGGCGATCTCGCGACGCCGGCCGAGCCTGCGCGCCGAGGTGGTGGACTGATCTCCGTCCCTAACGAGCGCCGACCGCGGCATCCGCCGCCGCCGGTGCCTTCACGAACTCGACTTCGCGACGCGCGCTCGCGCCGTGGTCCCTCACGGTGACCTCGAGACGGTAGCGCCCCGGCGGCAGCGACGACGCCGGCACGCTCAGGTACTGGCGGCGCATCGGGCCCGCGCCCTCTTCCGGCGAGCGCACGGAGATCGGCGCGGATGCCGAGCGCGAGAACATGCGCTTGAACCAGGGTCTTGGATCGGGCTCGAGCGAGTGCACCTTGTAGTCGTACTCGAACTTCGTGGCGCCGCCCGCGTCCGGGCGCAGTGCGTAAACCTCGAAGTAGGCGAGCAGCGGCTCGCCGCCCTGGATGCGGCGCTCGAGGTTCGAGTCCAGCCGCACGCTGCCACCCACCGTCAGGGTCTCCAGCGGCCCGCACACGAGCACGATATCGCTCATCGCCAGCTCAGCGGGTAGAGGCGCGAGCGCGTGCCGCTCCCGCGCCACGCCGCGGCCGCCCTCGCCGTCGACCACCGAGACGGCGACCCGGTAGGGCCCGGGCGGCAGGTCGAACGCGAAGTCGCCGGCCCGCGTCGTCGCCGCATCGCAGCGCGAGGCACCCAGCTCGCGTGTCATGCGCGCCACCTCGTGCTCGGTCGAGTCCAGCACCACGCACTCGGCGTGGAGCG
>DATLUU010000644.1:0-3494 GCA_035577885.1 Verrucomicrobiia bacterium | reverse complement strand
CGGGAAGCCGTTCGCCAACTACTGGTGCGAGAACGGGCTCGTGAACCTCTCCGGCGCGAAGATGTCCAAGAGCGTCGGCAACTTCTTCTTCATCGAGGACATCGCGAAGGACTGGGATCCGGAGGTGACGCGCTTCTATCTGATGAGCACGCACTACCGGAGCCCGATCGAGTTCAGCACCGAGCGACTGGGCGAGGCGGCGATCGCGTACGCCCGGCTGCGCGGGCCGCTCGAGCGCGCGAACACGTGGTCGATCGCAGACGGCGCGGCCCCGGGCGGCTCGCTGGGCCAGGCCGTGGCCGAGGCCGAGCGGCTCTTCCACGAGGCGATGCAGGACGACTTCAACTCGGCCGGCGCCCTGGGCCACATGTTCGACCTGGCCCGGGCGGTGAACCGTGCCCTGGACGAAGGGGGCGGCGCCGAGGCCGCCCAGGGGGCCCGGGCACTCCACCGGCTGGGCGACATCCTCGGGCTCTTCTGGAGAGCACCGGGTGCCGAGAGCTGGCCGGCCGAGGTGACCGCGCTGGCGGAACGCAGGGCGAGCGCGCGAAAAGAGCGTAACTGGAAGCTGTCAGACGAGTTACGCGATCAGCTCGGGGCCATGGGCGTGGCCGTCGAGGATGCCCCCGGGGGCCAGAAGCTGCGCCGGAAGTAAGCCAAGTAGAGGCCGGCCGGTCAGCAATAACAAAGCCCTTGCTCGCCATCGGCCCACGGGACTAGCCTTTAGCCGACCCGGGCGCATGTGGGCCACAGTTTCGTGAGCGGGACATCCCGTATCCACCCGTCACGAATCGATGGCCTGCACGTTCGGGTTTTTTTGGACGCCCCCCTTCGGAGGCGTGGACCGAACTGGGAATGTGGAAAGGGAACATGCGTCGCAAAGCACAGAACAGGTTGTGGACGCTCATCCTGATGTTGTCGCTCTGCGGGGCGGGAATGGCATCGGCTACGCGCGTTGCGCGCGCGGATCAGTCGCCGGTCGATCCCATTCCGGGCGCGCCTACGGGTGACCCGCAGGCTGGGGATCCGGATGCGCCGGGCGGTGGCAAGTCGCTGCCCAAGCCGGGAAGTGGTCGTGGCGCTTCCAGCCAGCCTTCGTACCGCAACGTGTCCCCGGGCATGTTCGGCATGTGGATGCTGCGTCTGCGCATGGCTTTCGCCGCCGTGTACCGCGTCTGGTTCCGCATCTAGCCCTCCACGGCTGGATGCGGTGCAGCGCGGTCGACGGGGGCGGTGTATCACGTTGACTGGAGATTCGGCGTGCTGAAGGACGACCGAGAACGCATCTCGTACCTTGAACAGCGCTTGTCGCCCGATCGGGCTGTCGACGACGGGCCGCAACCTGCTGAGCTCGAGATGCTCGCGGATCTCTACATGCAGTCGGACAGTTACCTTCCGGCGCTGGAGACCATCGACCGGCTCCTGTCGCTGCCGGCGTCGCGCCGGCTCGGCCCGGAGCGGCGCCTGGCGCTCGAGGTCAAGGCCGTGGCGTGCCGGCTGGCACGCGGCGAGGCCCAGGCGGCGGTGACGCAGGCGCGCGAGCTGCTGCGCGATGTCCCCGATGCGCCCGATGCGCTGCGCGCCATCCTGCTCTACTACTGCGCCCGCTGTGAGTTCGAGCTGGGACGTATCGACGAGTCCGCGGCGACGGCCACGCGCGCGCTCGAGCTCGCCGACAAGATCGGCGACCAGCCCAAGGCGGCGCTGGCGCTCCTGATGCTGGGGATCGCCGCGTACCGCAATGGCGACCTGATCCTCGCGCGCGACTACGCCGAACAGGCGCTGGGCCTGTTCCGCAGGCTCGGCGACGAAGGTCGAGTGGCCATCGCGCGCAACAACATCGGGTTGATCCACAAGCAGCTCTGCGAGTGGGACAGCGCGCTCGCGGCATTCCGATCGGTGCTCGAGATCCAGCGACGCCTTGGGCTCTATGGCGAGACGGCGCTGCCGCTCATGAACATGGGGATCGTCCACCAGAAGATGGGCGAATGGACGGCGGCCGAGGAGCACTACCGGGCCTGCGAGTCCGTGATGCTCCAGCTCGGCAACGACATGTTCCTCGCCCGCACCTACATCGGCCTGGGAAACGTGGCGCGGCTGCAGCGCAAGTTCCCCGAGGCGGAGACGCACCTCTTGGCGGCGCTCGACCGGGCAAGGCGGAAGGCCGCGAACCGCGAGGAAGTGCTGGCGCTCGAGTTCCTCGGCGAGCTGGACTTCGATCGCGGCCGGCCCGAGCGCGCCGTGTCGCGCTACCACGAGGCGATGACGCTCGCGGAGCGCTCGGCGCCCGAGGGCGACCTGATCGTGGAGATCGAGCGCCGGCGTGCCGAGGCCCTGGTGGCGCTTGGGCGCCTGGACGAAGCGGAACGCTCGCTCGACCGCGCCACCCGGCTGGCGCGGCTCACCGACGACAAGCTCGAGCACGCGATCGCGCACCGCGTGGCCGGCGAGATCGCGGTGGCCCGCGGCCGCAGGCTCGATGCCCGGCAGTCCTGGGAGCAGGCGGCCACGCTGCTCTCGGCGTGCCGCGAGCGCTTCGAGTCCGCGCGCGTCCAACTCCTGCTCGCGCGTTCCACCGACGACGCCCGCGCCGCGCGCACGCACGCGCTGCGCGCCTGCTCGCTCTTTGCCGAGGTGGGCTCGCAGTTCTGGATGGAGCAGGCCGAGACTGAGCTGGCACGCATGATGGGTCCCGGGCTCGTCACCGCGCCCACGCGTTCCGATTCGCTGCTCGGCAAGCGCCATCGCGCGCCGGGCCTGGTCGGGGCGTCCAACGCCATGCGCACCGCCGAGACGCTCGCCCGCCGCGCCGCCGCGACCGAGCTCTCCGTGCTGATCACCGGCGAGACCGGCACCGGCAAGGAGCTGGTCGCGCGCACCATCCATTTGCAGTCACCGCGGGCCGCACGCCCCTTCCTCGCCGTCAACTGCGGCGCGCTCCGGGCGGATCTCGCTCTGTCGCAGCTGTTCGGCCACCGGAAGGGCGCGTTCACCGGCGCCCACGCCGAGGGCGTGGGCCTGGTCGAAGCCGCGCATGGCGGCACGTTGTTCCTGGACGAGGCCGGCGAGTTGCCGCTCGACGTGCAGGTGACGCTGCTGCGCTTCCTCGAGAGCGGCGAGTATCTGAGGCTGGGTGAGACCCAGGTGCGCCGCGCCGACGTGCGCATCATCGCGGCCACGAACCGCGTGCTGCGCGGCGGCGATGCCGAGCGGCTGTTCCGTCGCGACCTGCTCTATCGGTTGAACGAGATCGAGATCCGGCTCCCGGCGCTGCGCGAGCGCGTCGAGGACATCGTGCCGCTCGCGAAGCACTTCTTGTCGTTCTACGGCGGCCTCGACGGGCCGCGCCTCGCGCACGATGGCGAGAGCCTTCTCGTCTCCTACGGCTGGCCGGGCAACGTGCGCGAGCTCGAGAACGTGATGAAGCGGCTCGCGGCTCTGCACTCGGACAGCGGCGAGCTGGACGCGCGCGCCATCCTGCCGCTGCTCGCCGA
>DATLUU010000643.1:0-6351 GCA_035577885.1 Verrucomicrobiia bacterium | reverse complement strand
TCGCGGCGCACGCCCTGCGCGCGCAGCAGGAACTCCTGGAACAGCGGGACGTGGCGCTCGGGGTGCTCGCGGACGTCGTACGGAAAACCGGTGACGAGCAGCGCGGCTTCCGGGTCGGCGATGCTCGAGACGCGGATCGCGGCGCCGTTCCGCGTCGCGCCGTGGCCGGCCGCGGCGGCGAACATCTCGTCGCGGACCGGGTCGTAGACCGCGCCGGCGGCCATGGCGCCGTCCACCTCGACGCCCACCGAGACGCCGAAGAACGGGTAGTTATGCGCGAAGTTCGTGGTGCCATCGAGCGGGTCGCAGACCCAGCGCACGCGCGCGTGGCTGGCGCCGCCCGCGCCCGACTCCTCGGCGAGGATGGCGTGGTCCGGGAAGCGCGCGCGGATGCGGGCGAGGAGCAGCGCCTCGGAGCGCCGGTCGAACTCGGTGACCAGGTCGATGCGACCCTTCTTCTCCGGCGCGTGCACGCGGCCGTACCCCTCGAGAAGGATCGCGCCCGCCTCGCGCGCGAACGCGCACGCGGCCTCGCCGAGCTCGCGGGTCTCCAGCGCGCTCACAGGCGCCTCGCGGCGCTGTGCTGGCAGAACAGGCGATAGGGGCAGTAGCCGCAGTTGCGCTGGTCGGGCCGCGCCGGGAAGCGGCCGGCGCGGATGCCCGCGGCCGCCTCGACGACACGCTCGCGGGCGCGCTCCAGGTGCTCGGGCTCGACCACGGCCGCGCCGGTGATGCCGGTGTCCACGAACTGCAGCTCGACGCGCGCGGGCATCACCTGCCGCGACTCCACGTAGGCGAGTGCGTAGAGGCCGAGCTGGCCTTCGCGCAGCGACTTCTTCGCGCGCTCGTCCGCCTTCTCCGTCTCCTCGATGTCGGAAGTCTTGTAGTCGACCAGGACGATGCCCTCGGGACGCTCGTCGATCCGGTCCCAGCGACCCTGGACCACGTCGCCGTCGACCTTGAACTTGAACTCGGTCTCCACCGCGAGCGGGCGCACGCGCGCGGCGGCTTCGCGATCCACGAACCGGCGCAGTGCGGCGCGGCCCTGTTCGAGCATGCGGTCTTCGTGCTCACGAGAAAGAAAGCCCTCGCTCGACCACGCCCCCTCGAACGCCGCCACCACGTCGTCGACGTGGATCGGCAGCCCCTTGATCTGGTGCTGGTGCCAGATCTTGATGGCGTGGTGGATCGCGGTGCCGTAGGTGAACACCGGGTCGCCGGCGAGCGGCACGTGCGCGATGTGCGCGAACAGGTACTTGAGCGGGCAGGTGATCCAGTCGTCGATCTGTGAGTGCGAGAGCGTGAGCGGGCCCTCGGGCACCGCCGCGACGGCAGCGGGCTCGAGCTCCGCCACCGGCGCGTGGCGGCGGATCGACTCCAGCGCCGAGGCAGCCTGCGCGCCCTTGGGCGGCGCCGGCAGGTCCAGCGCCTCGCGCACGAAGCGCGAGAGCTTGGTGGCGCGCTGGCCGCCGTAGTCCTCGGCATGCGTGAGCACCAGCCGGTCCATGGCGCGCGTCATCCCCACGTAGAAGAGCCGGCGCTCCTCGCGGTCGTGCGCTTCCGCGGCGTCCTCGATCGCGCCCGCGTACACTGCGGGCTTCAACTCCGGCGGGAACTCCAGGCCTTCGCCACGCCGGTACTGCGGGAAGCGCTGCTCGACCAGGTTCACCATGAACACGGTCGGGAACTCGAGCCCCTTGGCGCCGTGCGCCGTGAGCAGGCTCACCGCGTCCTCGTCGGACTCGATCTCGGCGGCCACGGGGTCGTCGCCCATCTCGATCAGCAGGTCCAGGTGCGCGATGAACGCCGGCACGCGGTCCTCCTTCAGGAGAGGACCGACACGCGTGGTGATGCCGAAGAGCTTGTTCAGGTTCTGCACGCGCTCGAGCGACGAGGCATTGCCCTCATCGGCGGTGAGCGAGGCGAGGAGCCCGCTCTCGGTGACGAACTGGTAGAGGACTTCCGACGTCGGCCGGCGGACCGCGTTGTCGCAGAGCCCGGCGTGGAGCGCGGACCACCGGCGCACGGCGTCCGCCGTGGCGGCGCTCACCGACTCGATCGCGGGCTCGCGGCCCTCGGCGCTCGCGCGCGCGATGCGCAGGAAGCCGCGGTTCGTGCGCTTGGCGCGCGAGCCGATGCGCGCCAGGTCCACCGGATCGGCGCCGAACAGCGGATCGCCCAGCACCGGGTGCGAGGCGCCGCCGTCGGGATCGGCCACGGCGCGCAGCGCGTTGAGGCAGAGCAGCACCTCGGGGCGTGAATAGAGCCCGCGCATCCCGACGCGCCGGAAGCGCACGCCGCGCGCCTGGAGCGCCAACGCGAAGGGGTCGAGGTGGTTGTGCGCCCGCGCCAGCACGGCGAAATCCCCGGCACGCGCGGCCCCACGCTCCAGCGCGGTGGCGATCGCGTCGGCGACCCACTCGCACTCGTCGCGGCCGCTGGCGAACGCGCGGTGCTCGACGACACCCGTGAGCGGCTGCCCCGTCGCGCGATCCACGCGCTGCGCCACGAGCCGCTTGTCCCAGCCGCGCTGCGCCTCCATCCGTGCCGGATCGTTGAACACGATGAGGCGATGCGCATCATCGAGGATGCGCTGGCCCGAGCGGTGGTTGCGCTTGAGCAGCACCTGCTTCGCGTCCGCGTAGACGTCCAGGAACTGGAGGATGTTCTCGATCTTGGCGCCTCGGAAGCGATAGATGCTCTGGTCGTCATCGCCGACCACGGTGAGGTTGCGCCGTTCGCCGGCCAGGAGCCGGACCAGCTCGAACTGCACGTGGTTCGTGTCCTGGAACTCGTCGACCAGGATCCAGCGCCAGCGGTCCTGCACCTCGCGGCGCACGTGCGCGCGCTCGCGCAGCAGCCGGAGCGCGAGCCGGATCTGCGAGCCGAAGTCGACGCGGCCGGAGCGGAAGAGCAGCGACTCGTAGCGCGCGTACGCTCGCGCCTTCTCCACCTCGGCCTCGGCGCGGTCGCGCTTCTCGGGATCGTCGCCCGCCTCCGCCTGGAGCTTCGCCGCGAACGCCGCGTACTGCTCCGGGGAGACGTCCTCGTTGCGGGCGCGGTCGAACAGCGCCGTGAGCGACTCGAGGTGGGTGTCGGGCCGTCCGAGCGGCAGGTAGCGCTCGAGGCCCAGCTCGAACAGCCGCTCGCGCAGGAACACGAGGATCTCCGCCTGCGACTCGACGCGCAGGCGCGAGGTCAGCCCCAGCTCCACGGCGTGTTCGCGGATGAGGCGGTCGCAGAACGCGTTGAACGTGGCGATCGTGGCGCCCACGAGGCCGTAGGGCACGAGCTGGTCGACCCGCGATTCCATCTCCGCCGCGGCCTTCTCCGTGAACGTCAGCGCCACGATCTGCTCGGGCCGCGCCAGCTTGCGGGAGATGAGCCAGGCGATGCGATGCGTCACCACCTGCGTCTTGCCCGTGCCCGCGCCGGCGACGATGAGCAGCGGGCCGGTGCCGTGCGAGACCGCGTCGCGTTGCTCCGGGTGGAGTCGCTCGAGTCCCAGCACCTCGGCGGGCGCAGAATCGATCGGGGTGACCATGTCCTCGCAAGCTAGCACGCGCGCGCGCGACTCGTCGGGCGCGCCGGAGACCTCTAATATGTGTGGCCATGTCCCGGTCGGCGCGGCGTCGCGTTCTTGCCCTGCTCGCGATCGTCTCGGCGCTGCTGCCCGCGGGATGCTCCGCGCCGCGAGCGCCCGCGCGCGTGACCACGGTGTGGCTCGCGGGACATCCGCTGCCGGCGTTCGATCCGGATGGGCCGCCGGACGCGCTCCGGCAGGCGCTGGAGCGGCAGCTCTCGCGCGGACTGGTCGAGGCGGACAGCACCGGCCGCGTGGGACCCGCGCTCGCGGACTCGCTCGGTTGCTCGCGCGACAGCCTGACGTGGACGTTCCGCCTGCGCGGCGACGCCCGCTTCACCGACGGCTCGCCCGTCACCAGCGCCGACATTCGAGACGCGCTGATGGGCGGCCTGGGTCGCGACGATCACGCCACGCGCGAGTGGCTGCTCGCCGCGGTGCGGGGTGTCGCGAGCGCGCGGAGCGGCCGGCGGGCTCCAGCCATTGGCATCGAGACGGCGGGTCCGTCTCGGCTCGTGATCCGGCTCGCCGCCCGCGAGCCGCGGCTGCTGGAGAAGCTCGCCGTGCCCGGCGTGAGCACACCGTGGAAGCGGCGGAAAGGGTCGTGGCGTGATGCGGTGGGGGTGGGTCCCTACCGCGTCGCCGCTGCCGACGGCGATCGCATGTTGACGCTGGCCGCGGCCGCGACACCCGCCGGGGTGCGCGCCGCAGCCGACACGCTGCACGTGCGCTTCCTCTCCGGCGCGATCCGCGTGCGCAACATCCTGAGGCGAAGCGGCGCCGACGTGGTGTGGCCGTTGCCCCCCGGGTTCCTCGACACACCGCTTGCGGAGGGGTGGGAGGTGGTGGGCCGCACCGCCGTTCCCGCGCGCCGGCTGCTGCTGGTCCTGAGGCCAGACGTGCCCCCGCTCGGGCAGCTCGACGTGCGCGAAGCGCTCGCGCGCGCGATCCGTCCGGGGGAGCTGGCGCTGCGCAGCGGCGGTGAGCCGCTCGAGCGCTGGCTTCCGGGCGCGGCCGGACGCTTCGCCTGGCCGGCTCCCCGGTCCGTGGCCGAGCGCACGGCGCGCGAGGGGGCGGAGCGGGCGCGGCAGCAGGTGGCGCGGCGCGAGCTGGCGCGACGCTCGTCCAACCGCCGCGTGCCCGTGGGCACGCGACCGGAGTCCTATCACGTCGTGCTCGCGTTCGACGCCGACGGGCCCGGAGCAGACGTCGCTCCCGCGCTCCAGGGTCAATGGGCGGCCGCGGGAGACTACGCAGAATTACGTGGACTCCACGGCGACGCCGCCCTCTCCCAGCCGCTGCGCGCCGCCGGCACGCAGGCCACGCTCGTCGTCTCCCAGGCGCCGCTCCCGGGGCTCGTTCCCGAGCTGGCGTTGCTGGTCCAGCCGCTCCGGGGCCCGGTGCGCGGCGCCTACCGCACGGGATGGCGCACGCGCGAGTTCGATCGCTGGCTGCTGCCGCCCGGGGTGCCGGCGTCGCTGGATCCCGACACCGTTCAGGAGCGCCTCGCGGCGACGCGGATCGTGTTCCCGATCGCCTCGCTCCCGTGGCGCATGGCATTCCGCACCGGGGCGATCCGGCCCCAAATCGATCTCCGGCACGGACCTGACTGGACACTCTCGTCAGACACCGGCGCGAGAACTCGTTGACCCACAGCACCCTGCCAAACTATCGTTAGTGTCGCAGTCTGGGAGACTCCACATCCTCAGCTCCTTCTTCATACCCGACGCGCCCGCCTGGCGTACCTGATTGAAAGCGAGTCCGGGACCAACGCTCGAAGTTTCCGGCGCGCTCGCTCCCTTGCCCACTCCCCTCTCATTGCCCTTGCTGCCCGCTCGATCCCCGGAGAGCTTCCTCATGCGTGCTCGCCTCGTCGTCCCCCTCGTGGCGTTGTTGGTCTCGGCGGCGGTTCAGAATGCGTTCGCACTCACGCTCGAGCGCCAGGTGCGCATCGACCCCGCGCGCGTGAGCGTATCGATCACGAACGGCGTCGCCTCGGTCGAGGCCCGCGGCGGCACGCGGGAGTACACGCCCGGCCGTCCCGACCTGCCGTGGATCTCCGAGCGCGTGGACCTGCCCGCAGGCATGAAGCTGACGCGGGTCGAGGTGCTCGGCGCCGACACGCAGCCCATGGCGGACGGCGTGCGCGTGCTGCCGGCGTTCTCGTCCAGGACCGGCGCGGTACCGGGTGAGCGTTCGCTCGCCGACCAGGCCGTGTTCGCGAGCCCCTCGTTCCAGCCCGAAGTGCTGGCGCTTCCCGGGATCCAGGGCAGCCTCCGCGGTCGCAACGTCGCCTACCTGCGCATCGCGACGTCGCGGTGGAATCCTCAAACGGGCGCGCTCGAGCGGGTCACCGGCCTTAAGCTCCGCCTCACGGTGGAGGACGGCGCCGAGCCCGCGGTGAAGCGCGAGCGCATCGTGCGCGAGTGGGAGGACGAGCTGCCGAGCGGCGTGCCGTCGCGCGCGCTGGTGTCGCTCTCCAGCTCGAGCACCGCCGGCAAGCCCAAGGCGGAACCGTTCAAGCCGCAGCAGATCCCGAGCGTGCTCGGGAGCCCGGTCGAGTACCTGATCATCACCAGCGACGCGCTCGCGCCCACGTTCCAGCAGCTCGCGGACTGGAAGACGCAGAGCGGTGTGCCGGCGGTGGTGCGCACGACGTCGTTCATCCGCCAGCAGTATCCCCTGGGCGCCGACGATGCCGAGCGCATCCGGCTCTTCATCCGCGATGCGTACGCGCGCTGGGGCACGAAGTGGGTGCTGCTCGGCGG